>NZ_JBZXDO010000038.1:0-33986 GCF_058725505.1 Serratia sp. A07 | reverse complement strand
ATTACCCGCGGGCAGTAAAAAAGAAGCCGCAACGTTATACGTTGCGGCTTCCTCAAAAGCTTAACTGACAAGCATTACGCCCTGCGGCGGGGGGTTTTTTATGCCTCTGGCCGCCCCTATCAAGCGCAAGGTCGTATTCGGCAAGCCATTCTTCTACACTTTCCTCATCGGCCAACAACACGGGAGAGCGGTATGAGTGACAAGATCCCTATCGGCATCAGCGCCTGTTTACTGGGCGAGACGGTGCGTTTCGACGGCGGCCACAAGCGGCTGGCCTTTGCGGTGGAACAGTTGGCGCCCTATGTGCGCTTTGAGCCCGTTTGCCCGGAAATGGCGATCGGGCTGCCTACGCCGCGCCCGGCGCTGCGCCTGGTGAAGCAGGCGCAGCCGTGGCCGGCGATGCGCTACAGCAACGACGCCGGCGTGGATCTGACCGAGGAGATGCGCGGCTTCTCCGCGCAGCGCGTGGCGGCCTTGCAACATCTTTGCGGGTACATCGTCTGCGCCAAGTCACCGAGCTGCGGCCTGGAGCGGGTGCGGGTCTACAGCGAAAACGGCAAGGACTCGCGTAAAAACGGCGTCGGTCTGTTTACCGCCGAACTGCTGCGCCAGATGCCGTGGCTGCCGGTCGAAGAGGATGGACGATTGCAGGACGCGGCACTGCGGGAAAACTTCATTGAACGGGTGTATGCGCTGTACGAGCTGAACATGCTGTGGCGTCAGGGGCTGACCCGCGGCGGGCTGATCGCGTTTCACAGCCGCTATAAGCTGTCGCTGCTGGCGCATTCGCAGCCGGCGTATCGGGAGCTGGGGCGCTTCGTCGCCGATATTCACCGCTGGGACTCGCTGGAGGCCTTCGCCGTGGAATACCGCAGCCGCCTGATGGCGCTGTTGGCGCACAAGGCAACGCGCCGCAACCACACCAATGTGTTGATGCACGTGCAGGGCTATTTCCGCCGTCAGCTCAGTACGGCGCAGCGCCAGGAGCTGGCGCACCTGATCGACCGCTACCGGCAGGGCATGCAGCCGCTGTTGGCACCGATCGCGCTGCTCAAACATTACATGGCGGAATACCCCGATCGCTATCTGGCGGAACAACGCTATTTCGAACCTTATCCGGAGGCGCTGCGTTTGCGTTACGGCCATTGATTGACAAGGAGTTTTATGACCACGCATCTGGTCTGGTTGCGTAACGATCTGCGTATCACCGACAACAACGCGCTGCACGCCGCCTGCAGCGATCCCGAAGCCCGGGTGCTGGCGGTGTTTATCGCCACGCCGCAGCAGTGGCGGCAACATGAGATGGCGCCGCGGCAGGCGGCGCTGATCCACGCCAGCCTGCAGGCGGTGCAGCAGGCGCTGGCGCACAAGGGCATTGCGCTGCATTGCCATTCCTGTGCGGACTTTGCCGCGTCGATTGACTGGCTGGCGGACTATTGCGAGCGGGAGCAGGTGGATGCGTTGTTTTACAATCGCCAGTACGAACTGAACGAACGGCGGCGCGATGCGCGGCTGGAGCAGCGGTTGAGTGGCCGGGTGAGGTGCTACGGTTTCGATGACAGCCTGCTGTTGCCGCCGGGCAGCGTGCTCACCGGCGGCGGAGAGATGTACAAGGTCTATACGCCGTTTCGCAACGCCTTTCTTCAGCGCCTGACCGAGTCCGACGTGAGTTGCCTGCCGGCGCCGAAGATCCGCGCCGGCGGTGCATTACCCATGCCTGAGGCGCCGGCGGCGTTTGATTATCCCACGGCAGACATCGGGGATGGCTATCCCGTTGGTGAGGAGGCCGCGTTGCAGCGGCTGCGCGCCTTTTGCCGCGAGCAGGTGCAGGATTACCTCCGGCAGCGCGATCTGCCGGCCCTCGCCGGCACCAGTAGCCTGTCGCCCTATCTGGCGATCGGCGTGCTGTCGCCGCGCCAGTGCTTCAACCGCCTGCGCGCCGAATGCCCGCAGCTGCTGGAAGATCGCGAAAGCGGTGCCTTCGCCTGGCTCAACGAGCTGATTTGGCGCGAGTTCTATCGCCATCTGCTGGTGGCCTATCCCGATCTGTGCCGCCATCGGCCGTTTATTGCCTGGACGGACAAGGTGCGCTGGTGCGATGACGCGGCGAAGCTGCAGGCTTGGCAGCGGGGCGAGACCGGCTACCCGATCGTCGATGCCGCCATGCGCCAGCTGAACGCCACCGGCTGGATGCACAACCGGCTGCGCATGATCAGCGCCAGTTTTCTGGTGAAGGATCTGCTGATCGACTGGCGCACCGGGGAGCGCTATTTCATGTCGCAACTGCTGGATGGGGATCTGGCGGCCAACAATGGTGGCTGGCAGTGGGCGGCCTCCACCGGCACCGACGCCGCGCCGTATTTCCGCATCTTCAATCCGACGACTCAGGGTGAACGTTTTGATCCACAAGGCACTTTTATCCGTAAATGGTTGCCGGAACTGGCGGATGTGCCCGACAATGACATCCATCATCCCCATCGCTGGGCGGAAAAGCAGCGATGCACGCTGAACTACCCGCTGCCGATCGTCGACCATAAGCAAGCCCGGCTGGAGACGCTGGCGGCGTTCGAGGCGGCAAAACGGGGAGAGTCTTGAGGCAACTGCAAGGAGCGACGCAATGATGAAAAAGGTGCTGGCCCTGTGCCTGAGCGGCTATTCGGCGCTGGCGATCGCCGGCTTTGACGTGGTGGCGCTCGGCGTCGACGGCGGCGTCAGCGACGGCAATCTGACCTCCTACCTGATCCGCAGCGACAATCAGCCGCGGTATGTGGCGCTGGACGCCGGTTCGCTGCTGCCGGGCATCGCCAAAGGGCTGGAGAAGGGCAGCTTCCCGCAGGTGACGCCCGAGCTGGCCGCGCCTTACACGCCGCAGGGCTATGTGTTCCGGCAGTTGATCGGCAGCTACTTTATCAGCCACGGCCACCTGGACCACGTGGCGGGGCTGATCGTCGGCTCACCCGAGGACAATAAAAAAACCGTTTACGCCCAGGCGGACACCGTACTGACCCTGCGTAATCACTACTTCAACTGGAAGGCGTGGCCGAACTTCACCGACGCCGGCAACGGCTCGCGGCTGGGCACTTACCGGCTGCAAACGGTGCGGCCGCAGCAGCGGTTTACCCTCGGCCTGACCGGATTGACCGGCGTGATGTACCCGCTCAGCCACGATCGCTATCCGTCGTCGATGCTGCTGATTTCCAACGGCAGCGAGTTCTTCGCCTACTTCGGCGATACCGGGCCGGATAAGGTGGAGCAGTCGCGCGATCTCGATACCGTCTGGCGCGCGCTGGGGCCGCTTGTCGAGCAGAAGAAGCTCAAGGGCATGATTATCGAAACCTCTTACCCTAACGGGGTGGAGGATAAACATCTGTACGGCCATTTGACGCCGGCCTGGCTGCTGAAGGAGCTGAAGAACCTGACACAGTACAGCGGCGGCGATGGCTCGCTGAACGGTTTGCCGGTGGTGATCAGCCACATCAAGCCCACCTTGAAGCAGGGCGAAGACACGCGCGCCGCCATTGCGCAACAGCTGGCGCAGGGCAACGATCTGGGCGTGAAATTCATCCTGATGGCGCAGGGCGACCGGCAGACATTTTGACTATGAAGAGAGAAGAGAATGCGTAACCTCGATCTGGAACAACTGATCAACACGGAACTGAACGCCGCGGCGTTTCAGGACTACGCCCCCAACGGATTGCAGGTAGAAGGCCGCCCGCACGTGCAGCGCATCGTGACCGGCGTCACCGCCTGTCAGGCGCTGCTGGACGCTGCGGTGGCGCATCAGGCCGACGCGATTATCGTGCACCACGGCTATTTCTGGAAAAACGAGGCGCCGGCGGTGCGCGGCATGAAGCGCAACCGCCTGAAAACGCTGCTGACCCACGACATCAACCTGTACGGCTACCACCTGCCGCTGGACGCGCATCCGGTGCTGGGCAACAATGCGCAGCTGGCGCAGGCGCTGGGCATTCGGGTGATTGGCGACGTCGAGCCGCTGGTGCCGCACGGCGAATTTGAACAGCCGCTGACCGGCGAAGCGCTGCAGCAGCGTATCGAAAGCCGGCTGGGGCGCGCGGTGCTGCACTGCGGCGATAACGCGCCTGAGCACATTCGCCGGGTGGCCTGGTGCACCGGTGGCGGCCAGGGCTTTATCGACAGCGCGGCGCGCTTCGGCGTCGATGCGTTCATCAGCGGTGAAGTGTCTGAGCAGACCATTCACAGCGCGCGCGAAATGGGCGTGCATTTCTTCGCCGCCGGCCACCACGCCACCGAGCGCGGCGGCGTGAAGGCGTTGGGCGACTGGCTGGCGCAGCACCACGGCTTTGATGTGACCTTTATCGATATCCCGAATCCCGCCTGATTTTTTTCTTCCCCGGATCCAGCCCGGCCTGTGCGCCGGCTGAATCCTTTTACCGCGCTATTTCCTTATTTTCCTTATGGTTGCGTTCTATTGACAGCCGGGGCCGCGTCACGCATAACTGGTGTGTTTTTCATCGCGATAATAATAAGGAGAATAAGGGTGCAACAAGCACGTTATTACCTGTTGGGTGAGAGAGCGGTAGTGCTTGAACTGTCGCCGCCGGTGACCTTACCGAGCCAGCAGCGCATCTGGGCGCTGGCGGAAAAGCTGAATCACCACCCCGACGTGCGGGAGGTGGTGCCGGGGATGAATAACCTGACGCTGTTGCTGCATACGCCGCAGGCCGACGCCGAAGCGATACTCGCATTGCTGCAGCAAGGTTGGGAAAGCAAAGAGAGCCTGACGCCGGAATCGCGCCAGGTGGATATTCCGGTGGTCTACGGCGGGGAGCAAGGCCCCGATCTGGATGAAGTGGCGCGCCATACCGGCATGACGCCGCGGCAGGTGGTGGAATGCCACGCGGCGGCGGCCTACGTGGTCTATTTCCTCGGCTTTCAGCCGGGTTTCTCCTATTTGGGCGGCATGCCGGAACAACTGGCGACGCCGCGCCGCGCTGAGCCGCGTCTGGCGGTGGCGGCCGGCTCCGTCGGCATCGGCGGCGGCCAGACCGGCATCTATCCGCTGGTGACGCCCGGCGGCTGGCAGCTGATCGGCCGCACACCGCTGGCGCTGTTCAATCCGCATGAAATGCCGCCGACGCTGCTGCGCCCGGGCGATAACGTGCGCTTCGTGCCGCAGAAGGAGGGCGTATGCTGATTATTCTGCGTGCCGGCATCTATACCACGGTGCAGGATTTGGGCCGCGAGGGATTCCGCCGTCTGGGCATCAGCACCGGCGGGGCGCTGGATCAACCGGCGTTGAAGATCGCCAACCTGCTGGTGGGCAATGCGCCGGAGGCCGCCGGGCTGGAGATCACCCTCGGCCAGTTCAGCGCCGAGTTTACCCGCCCTGGCTGGATCGCCCTGACCGGCGCCGGCTGCGACGCGCAGCTGGACGGCAAGCCGCTGTGGACCGGCTGGCGCTACCCGGTGAAAAAGGGGCAGCGGCTGGCGCTGGGCACGCCGAAACGCGGCATGCGCAGCTACCTGGCGATCTCGGGCGGCATCGCCGTGCCGGAAATGCTGGGCTCGTGCAGCACCGACATGAAAGCCGCCTTTGGCGGCCACGAAGGCCGTAACCTGAAGGACGGCGATCGGCTGCCGCTGGGCAAATCCACCGCGCTGCCGCAACACCGCTGCGGCGTGAAGCAGCTGCTGTTCACCAACCGCATCCGCGCGCTGCCGGGGCCGGAGTACGCTGAATTCAGCGAAGAGGCGCAGGACACGTTCTGGCGCACCGCCTGGCAGCTCAGCCCGCAGAGCAACCGCATGGGCTACCGCCTGCACGGCGGCACGCCGCTGGAGCGCACCACCGACCGCGAGATGCTTTCGCACGGCCTGCTGCCCGGCGTGGTGCAGGTGCCGCACAACGGCCAGCCGATCGTGCTGATGGCCGATGCGCAAACCACCGGCGGTTACCCGCGTATCGCCTGCGTGATCGAGGCCGATCTTTACCACTTGGCGCAGATCCGTCTCGGCGAACCGATCCACTTCGTTCTCTGCTCTCTGACGGAGGCGCAGCGCGCCAAGGCTGAGCAGGATCTCTTCCTTCGACAGATTGCCTGGGGGTTACATGATCGTTGATTTGAACGCCGATCTCGGCGAAGGCTGCGCCAACGACCAGGCGCTGTTGCAATTGGTGAGTTCGGCCAACATCGCCTGCGGCTTCCACGCCGGCGATGCGCAGACCATGCGTCAGTCGGTGCGCTGGGCATTGCAGTACGGCGTGGCGATCGGCGCTCACCCGAGTTTTCCCGATCGGGATAACTTCGGCCGCACCCGCATGCAGCTGCCGCCGGAAACGGTGTACGCGCAGGTGGTATATCAGCTCGGGGCGCTGGCGGCCATCGCCCGCGCCGAGGGTGGGGTGATGGTGCACGTTAAGCCGCACGGCATGCTGTACAACCAGGCGGCGGTTGAGCCGGCGCTGGCGGAAGCGATCGCCCGGGCGGTGCAGGCGGTCGATCCGGCGCTGCGGCTGGTGGGGCTGGCCGGCAGCGAGCTGATCCGCGCCGGGGAACAACTCGGTCTGACCACCCGGCAGGAGGTATTCGCCGATCGCGGCTATCAGGCCGACGGCACGCTGGTGCCGCGCGGTTTGCCGGGGGCGTTGATCGACGATGACGAACAGGCGCTGGCGCAAACCCTGGAGATGGTGCGCCATCACCGGGTGCGCAGCGTGGATGGCGTCTGGACCGCCGTTCAGGCGGAAACCGTCTGCCTGCATGGGGACGGCGAGCATGCGCTGGCGTATGCGCGCAAGCTGCGGGACAGTTTTGTTCAGCAGGGCATCCGCGTCAGCGCGGAGCAGTAAAGCAATAAAGCAAGACACAACATCACAAGCAAAAAACTATTAGAAAATATCGAGGGAAGACTATGGAACAGGCCGTGAATCTCTGGCCACTGATTGGCATCGCCGCCATCGTGGTCGGGTTTGTATTGCGTTTCAACCCGGTGCTGGTGGTGATCGCCGCCGGCATCATCACCGGTTTGGCGGCGCTGATGCCGCTGGACGTCATTCTGGAAAAGCTCGGCGAGGGCTTTCTCAACACCCGTAACCTGCCGCTGATCCTGCTGCTGCCGCTGGCGGTGATCGGCCTGCTGGAGCGCCACGGGCTGAAAGAGCGTGCGCAGGCGTGGATCGCCAAGATCAAAAGCGCCACCGCCGGCCGTTTGCTGATCGTATACCTGTTCGTGCGCGAGATTACCGCGGCGATGGGGCTGACCAGCCTGGGCGGGCATCCGCAAATGGTGCGGCCGCTGCTGGCGCCGATGGCGGAAGGGGCAACGGAAAACCGCTACGGCGAGCTGCCGGAGCGCACCCGCCACCGTCTGCGCGCCATGTCGGCCGCGACCGACAACGTCGGGCTGTTCTTCGGCGAAGATATCTTCGTCGCCTTCGGCGCGATCATCTTCATGCACAACTTTATGCTGGAGTCCGGCGGCATTCAGACCGAGCCGCTGCATATCGCGCTGTGGGGGATTCCGACCGCGATTTTCGCTTTCCTGATCCACGCGTTTCGGCTGTATCGGATGGATAAGCAGCTGAGCGCCGAGCTGGCGCAGCTGAATCAGGCGGCGCTGCAGGCGAAGGGGGAGGCACGATGAACTTCCAGCAACAATATCTCTACTGGCTGGCCGGCGCGGTGCTGCTGATTGTGGCGGTGATGTCCTTCCGCGATCGCGCCAACCCGCGCCGCATCACCACCGGGCTGTTTTGGGGGCTGTACGGCCTGGTGTTCCTGGTCGGCGACTGGACTTACCGCCTGCTGGGCGACGTGCTGGGCGAAGGCAGCAACGAGAAACGCATGCTGCACATCATCGTTGGCGGGGTGGTGGTGGTGATGGCCCTGATTGCCGGCTTCGGCGGCGTGCGCCTCGGCAGCTATCATCAGCGGACGCCGCAGGAGCGCGAGGCCAGCGCCAAGCGACTGGGCAATAAGCTGTTTATCCCCGCTCTGGCGATCCCGGTGGTGACGGTGATCGGCGTGCTGCTGTTCAACAACGTGCCGGCGTTGCAAACCGCGGTGTTCGGCAGCGGCAACCATGCGACGCTGATCACCCTGTTCTCGATGACCGTCGGCTGCCTGATTGGCCTGGCGATCGCGGTGAAAATGACCCACGAGAAGGCCCTGCAGCCGATACAGGAAGCGCGGCGCCTGCTGGATTCGATCGGCTGGGCGTTCATTCTGCCACAGATCCTCGCCACGCTGGGGCTGCTGTTTACCGTCGCCGGCGTCGGCACCGCGATCTCGCATTTGACCCAGGAGTATCTGGCGGTCGATAACCGCTTTATCGCCGTGGCAGTCTACGCTATCGGTATGGCGGTGCTGACCATGGTGATGGGCAACGCCTTCGCCGCTTTCCCGATCGTTACCGCCGGCATCGGCATTCCGATCCTGGTGTTGCAGCACGGCGGCAACCCGGCGGTGATGGCGGCGATCGGCATGTTCTCCGGCTATTGCGGCACCCTGATGACGCCGATGGCGGCGAACTTCAACATCGTGCCGGCGGCGCTGCTGGAGCTGCCGGACAAGAATGCGGTGATCAAGGCGCAGGTGCCGACCGGCGTGCTGCTGCTGTTGGTTAACGTGTTCCTGCTGTATTTCCTGATGTTCCTGTAGGAGTAAGGATGCAAAAAGTATTGATTACCGGCTTTGAGCCGTTTGGCGGCGAGCGCCTCAACCCCTCCTGGGAAGTGGTGAAGCAGCTCAATGATATGGAGCTGGTCGGTGCGCGCATCGTGGCGCGCCAGCTGCCGTGCGTGTTCGGCGCGGCGCTGGACGCGCTCAATGCGGCGATCGACGAGGTGCAGCCGGTGATGGTGCTGGCTATCGGCCAGGCCGGCGGCCGCACCGACATCACGATTGAACGGGTGGCGATCAACGTCGACGACGCGCGTATCCCCGACAATCAGGGGCAGCAACCGGTGGACGAGCCGATCGTCGCCGGCGGTCCGGCGGCCTATTTCAGCACCTTGCCGATTAAAGCGATGGTCAGTTCGATGCGCGAGGCCGGCATTCCGGCCTCCGTTTCGCAGACCGCCGGCACCTACGTGTGCAACCATGTCATGTATGGCCTGCTGCACCGTTTGAGCGGCCAGCGCGAGGTCAAGGGCGGGTGTATCCATATCCCGTACCTGCCGGAACAGGCGGCGGCGCACCCCGGTGCGCCGAGCATGGCGGCCTCGACGGTGCTGTTTGCATTGGAGCTGGCCGTTTCCATCGCTTTGCAGGTGGAGCACGATCTGAAAGTGGTGGGCGGCGCGACGCATTAATCATGTCATCCCCGGCGCATCGGGCTGCGCCGGGTCTACGCAAGGAGTGGTCTATGCCGGAAGGACCGGAGATTCGCCGGGCGGCGGACAAACTGGCGGCGGCGGTGATCGATCAGCCGCTGACCGCCGTCGATTTCGCTTTTCCCCAGCTGAAACACTATCGCCAGCGTCTGCTCGGCGAGCGCATCGTCGCCATCGAGCCGCGCGGCAAGGCGCTGCTGACCCATTTCTCCAATGGGCTGACGATGTACAGCCACAATCAGCTGTACGGCGTGTGGAAAGTGGCGGCGGCAGGGGAAACGCCGGAGACCAAGCGCGATCTGCGGGTGCGGCTGGAAACCGCTCACAGCGCGATATTGCTTTACAGCGCTTCCGACATTACCGTCGGGCCACGCGAGGAAATAGAGCAACACCCGTTTTTGCAACGCATTGGCCCCGACGTGTTGGACATGTCGCTGACGGTAGACGATGTGGCGGAGCGGTTGCTGACGCCGCGTTTTCGCCGCAGGCAGCTGGGGGGCATGCTGCTCGACCAGGCGTTTCTTGCCGGATTGGGCAATTATCTGCGCGCCGAAATCCTGTGGCAGGCCGAACTGGCGCCGCAGCACAAACCGCAGGATCTAACGCCAGAGGCGCTGCGCCGCCTGGCGGAGGCATTGCTGGCGGTGCCGCGACTTTCCTACCAGACGCGAGGGCAGGCGGATGACAGCCGGCATCACGGCGCGCTGTTTCGCTTCAAGGTGTTTCATCGCAGCGGCGAGCCCTGCGAACGCTGCGGTGGGATGATCGTGCGTACCGAGCTGTCGTCGCGGCCGTTTTATTGGTGCCCGGGCTGCCAGAAATAACCAAAAAAAACGCCGCCCGAAGGGGCGGCGCTGTGCGGTTTCAGCCGGGAAAGCGGCTTACTTGTTTTTCAGCTGGGATTTGAAATCGCGTTCGGCATAGCCGGTGTACAGCTGACGCGGACGGGCAATTTTGATGCCTTCGTCGTGCATTTCGTTCCAGTGGGCGATCCAGCCGATGGTGCGCGCGATGGCGAAGATCACGGTGAACATGGAAGAAGGAATACCCATCGCCTTCAGGATGATGCCGGAGTAGAAGTCGACGTTCGGGTACAGTTTCTTCTCGATGAAGTACGGGTCGTTCAGCGCGATGTGCTCCAGCTCCATCGCGACCTGCAGCAGGTTGTCGTCCTTCTTGTTCAGCTCTTTCAGCACTTCGTGACAGGTTTCGCGCATCACGGTAGCGCGCGGATCGTAGTTCTTGTACACGCGGTGGCCGAAGCCCATCAGGCGGAAGGAGTCGTTCTTGTCCTTGGCGCGCTTGATGAATTCCGGAATGTGCTCGACAGTCTTGATCTCTTCCAGCATTTTCAGCGCCGCTTCGTTGGCGCCGCCGTGCGCCGGTCCCCACAGGGAGGCGATACCGGCCGCGATGCAGGCGAACGGGTTGGCGCCGGAAGAGCCGGCGGTGCGCACGGTAGAGGTAGAGGCGTTCTGCTCATGGTCGGCGTGCAGGATCAGAATGCGGTCCATGGCGCGTTCCAGCACCGGGTTCACCACGTACTCTTCGCACGGGGTGGCGAACATCATGTGCAGGAAGTTGCCGGCATAGGACAGATCGTTGCGCGGGTAAACGAACGGCTGGCCCAGGGAATATTTGTAGCACATCGCGGCCACGGTCGGCATTTTGGACAGCAGACGGAACGCGGTGATTTCACGGTGACGCTCGTTGTTGACGTCCAGCGCATCGTGGTAGAACGCCGCCAGCGCGCCGGTCACGCCGCACAGCACCGCCATCGGGTGCGAGTCGCGACGGAAACCACGGAACAGATGGGTGATCTGGTCGTGGATCATGGTGTGGCGGGTGACGGTGGTCTTGAAGGTCTCGAACTCTTCCGGCGTTGGGGTCTCGCCGTACAGCAGGATGTAGCACACTTCCAGGTAGGAAGATTCTTTCGCCAGCTGCTCAATAGGGAAGCCGCGGTGCAGCAGTACGCCTTTGTCGCCGTCGATGAAGGTAATCTTGGATTCGCAAGAAGCGGTGGAGGTAAAGCCGGGATCAAATGTGAAATAACCTTTGGAACCCAGAGCGCGGACATCGAGGACATCAGGGCCCAGTGTCGGTGTCAATACGCCCAGTTCGATCGGAGCTTCGCTGTCGTTAATGGTTAGCGTCGCTTTCTTATCAGTCATTTACTGTCTCCTTAGCGCCTTATTTTAAAAACCACTAACAACTGAAATACCTTAAATCTCTGCAGGTTGCCCGCAAAAAAATGGTGCGGACGCTAACTCTGTGAGCGACTGCGCAACTGTGCGCGGGTAGGGTACAGAGTGCTGACCAGGCGAACGAGACGGGTGACCAGTTGTTAACGATTCATAGTAATTCGTTATAGTCTGTTAATCTTACCTATGAGCTGTTCGAAGAGATGTGAACCTATCCCAATAATCTGTTTTTATTTGCTTTATTTGCTTTTTGACGCCGGCAAAATCGAGCGGGAAACAACGGCTATTGGGATAGGTTCGTCAAATACACTGTTGCATAACTCGAACCCGGGGGGAAGTGTATCTGCTGACCCATAGCGCATCATAGGACCGTTTGTGCCCCTATATGTAATGGAAATGTTGATCTCTTGTCAAATCAGATAATTAATTTTGCACTAATTGTGAAATCCGTGATCTGAATCACTGTTCGGGGGAAATGTTATCAAAGCGGTTGTATGAGAATTGTAATCAGAATGTGATCCTCCTATACTGCCGCCAGGTCTCCGGATTACCCTGAAGTAGGAGCACCCAGCGTTATAAATGCGCGCCGTTTGAGCACAGAGGATGTTGATGTTTGAGCGCGTGACGTGTAAGGGTTTTAGGCTCTTAACGCTGTCTGATCCCCGCCCAGGCCCGGAGGAAGGAAAATAATAAGAGCTGTGTGGGCAAATACGTGAAAAAACAACGACCTGTCAACTTGGATCTGCAAACGATCCGGTTCCCCGTAACTGCGATAGCGTCTATCTTACACCGAGTCTCTGGCGTAATTACCTTCGTTGCCGTGGGTATCCTCCTCTGGCTGCTGGGCCTGTCACTCTCTTCCCAAGAGGGGTTCCTGCAGGCGGCCGCCATCATGAATAGCTTCATCGTCAAATTCATATTCTGGGGCATCCTCACGGCGCTGGCCTATCACATTTGCGGTGGCATCCGTCACTTGTTAATGGATTTTGGCTACATCGAAGAGAGTTTGGCCGCCGGTACCCGTTCCGCCCAGGTGGCGATCGGTCTGACCGTCGTGCTGTCAGTTCTGGCTGGAGTCCTCGTATGGTAAACAACGTTTCTGCATTAGGGCGCAACGGCGTGCAGGATTGGCTGCTGCTGCGCGCTTCCGCTATCATCATCACCCTGTACGTCCTGTATATCCTGGGCTTCTTCGTCACGGCTCCGGAACTCACTTATGACATCTGGCGCGGTTTCTTCGCCACTTCCATTACGAAAGTGTTCACTCTGCTGACCTTGCTGTCGATTCTGGTGCACGCCTGGATCGGGCTGTGGCAGGTGCTGACGGACTACGTCAAGCCGCTGGCGGTTCGCCTGGTGTTGCAGCTGGCTGTCGTGGTCGCGTTGCTGGTCTATTTACTGTACGGAACAATCGTAGTGTGGGGTGCTTAAATGAAACTGCCAGTCAGAGAGTTTGATGCCGTCGTAATCGGCGCCGGCGGTGCGGGCATGCGTGCCGCGCTGCAAATTTCCCAAGCGGGCTCGACCTGTGCCCTGCTGTCCAAAGTTTTCCCGACCCGTTCCCATACCGTGTCCGCACAGGGCGGCATCACCGTCGCGCTGGGCAACAGCCACGAGGACAACTGGGAATGGCATATGTACGACACGGTGAAAGGTTCCGACTATATCGGTGACCAGGACGCCATCGAATATATGTGTAAAACCGGCCCGGAAGCGATTCTGGAACTGGAACACATGGGCCTGCCGTTCTCTCGTCTGGATGACGGCCGCATCTACCAGCGCCCGTTCGGCGGCCAGTCGCTGAACTTCGGCGGCGAGCAGGCGGCGCGTACCGCAGCCGCAGCCGACCGTACCGGCCACGCGCTGCTGCACACCCTGTACCAACAGAACCTGAAAAACCACACCACCATCTTCTCCGAGTGGTATGCGCTTGATCTGGTGAAAAACCAGGACGGCGCGGTGGTCGGCACCACGGCTATCTGCATCGAAACCGGTGAAGTGGTTTACTTCAAAGCCAAGGCCACCGTGCTGGCGACCGGCGGCGCAGGCCGTATTTATCAGTCCACCACCAACGCCCACATCAACACCGGCGACGGTGTCGGCATGGCGCTGCGCGCCGGCGTGCCGGTGCAGGACATGGAAATGTGGCAGTTCCACCCGACCGGCATCGCCGGCGCGGGCGTGCTGGTGACCGAAGGCTGCCGCGGCGAAGGCGGTTACCTGCTGAACAAACACGGCGAGCGCTTCATGGAGCGTTATGCGCCGAACGCCAAAGATCTGGCGGGCCGCGACGTGGTTGCCCGTTCGATCATGATCGAAATCCGCGAAGGCCGCGGCTGCGACGGTCCTTGGGGCCCGCACGCCAAACTGAAGCTGGATCACCTGGGTAAAGACGTGCTGGAATCCCGTCTGCCGGGCATTCTGGAACTGTCCCGCACCTTTGCGCACGTCGATCCGGTGAAAGAGCCGATCCCGGTTATCCCAACCTGCCACTATATGATGGGCGGCATTCCGACCAAAGTGACCGGCCAGGCATTGACCGTGAACGAGAAAGGCGAAGACGTGGTGATCCCGGGGCTGTTCGCCGTGGGCGAAATCGCCTGCGTATCGGTGCACGGCGCCAACCGTTTGGGCGGCAACTCGCTGCTCGACCTGGTGGTGTTCGGTCGTTCCGCCGGCATGCACCTGCAGGAATCGCTGGAAGAGCAGGGCGTGAGCCGTGACGCCAGCGACTCCGACGTGGAAGCCTCGCTGGATCGTCTGAACCGTTGGAACAACACCCGTTCCGGCGAAGACCCGGTCGAAATTCGCAAAGCGCTGCAGTCTTGCATGCAGCACAACTTCTCGGTATTCCGCGAAGGCGATGCGATGGCCAAGGGCCTGGAAGAACTGAAAGTGATCCGTGAACGTCTGAAGAACGCACGCCTGGACGATACCTCCAGCGAGTTCAACACCCAGCGCATCGAGTGCCTGGAGTTGGATAACCTGATGGAGACCGCGTATTCCACAGCCGTGTCGGCCAACTTCCGTACCGAGAGCCGTGGCGCACACAGCCGCTTCGACTACCCGGAACGCGATGACGCCAACTGGCTGTGCCATTCGCTGTATCTGCCGCAATCGGAAAGCATGACGCGTCGTGAAGTGAACATGCAACCGAAGCTGCGCCCGGCATTCCCGCCGAAAGTGCGTTCTTACTAATTGCGGAGATCGACAGATGAAACTCGAATTTTCCATTTATCGCTACAACCCGGATGTCGATGACGCGCCGCACATGCAGGACTACACCCTGGAAGCGGAAGAAGGTCGCGACATGATGCTGCTGGATGCGTTGATCCAGCTGAAAGAAAAAGACCCGACCCTGTCGTTCCGTCGCTCATGCCGCGAAGGCGTGTGCGGTTCCGATGGCCTGAACATGAACGGTAAAAACGGCCTGGCGTGCATCACCCCGATTTCGTCGCTGCGCAAAGGCAACGGCAAGATCGTGATCCGTCCGCTGCCGGGCCTGCCGGTGGTGCGCGATCTGGTGGTGGATATGGGCCAGTTCTACACCCAGTATGAAAAGATCAAGCCATACCTGCTGAACGACGGCAAGAACCCGCCGGCGCGCGAGCACCTGCAGTCGCCGGAGCAGCGCGCCAAGCTGGACGGTCTGTACGAGTGCATTCTGTGCGCCTGCTGCTCGACCTCTTGCCCATCGTTCTGGTGGAACCCGGACAAGTTCATCGGGCCTGCCGGTCTGTTGGCGGCGTATCGCTTCCTGATCGACAGCCGTGACACGGAAACGCAAGAACGTTTAGATGATCTGGACGACGCTTTTAGTGTTTTCCGCTGCCATAGCATTATGAATTGTGTCAGTGTATGTCCTAAAGGCTTGAACCCGACGCGTGCTATCGGGCATATCAAGTCCATGCTGCTGCAACGCGGCGCATAAACGGAATGAGATGCTGCGCCGGGCTCTTTTCCGGCGCACATCCCATAGGGGAGGGAACCTCTAAAAACTGACCCGCGGCTGCGGCGCTATGCAGCCTGGTTCTTCCGCCGGTTTTTAGAGGTTCCTTGTAAGGGACCGCAAGGTCCATAACAGAACGTATCGGGCCGTCATGGCCGCAAGTACGTCGAGTGAACCGTTTTACGGCAAACCGTATTCATCACGGTAATTATGTTAACCACGGCGAAAACTAAAGCTTCAAAGCTTAAGGGATCATGATGCAGAACGGCGCAATGAAGGCCTGGCTGGATTCCTCCTATCTGGCGGGCGCGAACCAGTCTTACATAGAGCAGCTCTATGAAGACTTCTTAACCGATCCGGGTTCCGTTGAAGATAGCTGGCGTTCCATTTTTCAACAGCTACCAACCGCGGGTGTCAAACCCGATCAGCTTCACTCTCAAACGCGCGATTACTTCCGCCGCCTGGCGAAAGACTCCGCGCGCTATAACACCACCATCACCGATCCGGAAACCGACGCCAAACAGGTCAAGGTACTGCAGCTGATCAACGCCTTCCGCTTCCGCGGGCATCAGCATGCCAACCTCGATCCGCTCGGCCTGTGGCAGCGCGAGCAAGTTCCTGACCTTGATCCCGCTTACCACAACCTGACCGAAGCCGATTTCCAGGAAACCTTCAACGTGGGCTCTTTCGCCATCGGCAAAGAAACCATGAAGCTGGGCGATCTGTACGCCGCGCTGAAGCAGACCTATTGCGGGTCGATCGGCGCTGAGTACATGCACATCACCAACACCGAAGAGAAACGCTGGATCCAACAGCGCATCGAGTCGGTGGTGGGGCGCGCCAGCTTTACCGCCGACGAAAAACGCCGTTTCCTGAACGAGCTGACCGCGGCGGAAGGCCTGGAACGTTACCTGGGCGCCAAATTCCCGGGCGCTAAACGCTTCTCGCTGGAAGGCGGCGACGCGCTGGTGCCGATGCTGAAAGAGATGGTGCGCCACGCCGGTAAGAACGGCACGCGCGAAGTGGTATTGGGCATGGCTCACCGCGGCCGTCTGAACGTGCTGATCAACGTGCTGGGCAAAAAGCCGGCCGACCTGTTCGACGAATTCGCCGGCAAGCATAAAGAACACCTCGGTACCGGTGACGTGAAATATCACCAGGGCTTCTCTTCCGACGTGGAAACCGAAGGCGGCATGGTTCACCTGGCGCTGGCGTTCAACCCGTCGCACCTGGAGATCGTCAGCCCGGTGGTCATGGGCTCGGTACGTGCCCGTCGCGATCGTCTGGATGAAGCGCGCAGCAACATGGTGCTGCCGATCACCATCCACGGCGACGCCGCCATCACCGGCCAGGGCGTGGTTCAGGAAACCCTGAACATGTCTCAGGCTCGCGGCTACGAAGTGGGCGGCACCGTGCGTATCGTCATCAACAACCAGGTTGGTTTCACCACCTCCAACCCGCTGGATGCGCGCTCTACCGAATACTGCACCGACATCGCCAAAATGGTTCAGTCGCCGATCTTCCACGTTAACGCGGACGATCCGGAGGCCGTGGCCTTTGTCACCCGCCTGGCGTTGGATTTCCGTAACACCTTTAAGCGTGACGTGATGATCGATCTGGTCTGCTACCGTCGCCATGGGCACAACGAGGCCGACGAGCCGAGCGCTACCCAGCCGGTGATGTATCAGAAGATCAAGAAACACCCTACGCCGCGCAAAATCTACGCTGACGTTCTGACCGAGCAGAAAGTGGCCAGCCTGGAAGATGCCACGGAAATGGTCAACCTGTACCGTGACGCGCTCGACCGCGGCGATTGCGTGGTTGAAGAATGGCGTCCGATGAACCTGCATTCCTTCACCTGGTCTCCGTACCTGAACCACGAGTGGGACGAAGAGTACCCGAGCAAGGTTGAGATGAAGCGCCTGCAGGAGCTGGGCCGCCGCATCAGCACCGTGCCGGAAGCGATCGAAATGCAGTCGCGCGTGGCGAAAATCTACGCGGACCGCGCCGAGATGGCGGCGGGCAACAAGCCGTTCGACTGGGGCGCCGCCGAAACGCTGGCCTACGCGACCATGGCGGATGAAGGCATTCCAATCCGCATCTCCGGCGAAGACGCCGGCCGCGGTACCTTCTTCCACCGCCACGCGGTGGTGCACAACCAGAAAAACGGTTCCGTCTACGTTCCGCTGGCGAACATCCACAGCGGCCAGGGCGAATTCAAGGTCTGGGACTCCGTGCTGTCCGAAGAAGCGGTGCTGGCGTTCGAATACGGCTACGCGACGGCGGAACCGCGCACGCTGACCATCTGGGAAGCGCAGTTCGGCGACTTCGCCAACGGCGCGCAGGTCGTTATCGACCAGTTCATCAGCTCCGGCGAGCAAAAATGGGGCCGTATGTGCGGCCTGGTGATGCTGCTGCCGCACGGCTATGAAGGCCAGGGCCCAGAGCACTCTTCCGCGCGTCTGGAACGCTATCTGCAGCTGTGCGCAGAGCAGAACATGCAGGTGTGCGTCCCGTCCACGCCGGCGCAGGTTTACCATATGCTGCGTCGTCAGGCGCTGCGCGGTATGCGCCGTCCGCTGGTGGTGATGTCGCCGAAGTCGCTGCTGCGTCACCCGCTGGCGATTTCTTCGCTGGACGAACTGGCCAACGGCACCTTCCTGCCGGCGATCGGCGAGATCGACGACTTGGATCCGAAAGCGGTCAAGCGCGTCGTGCTGTGCTCCGGTAAGGTCTACTACGACCTGCTGGAACAGCGTCGCAAGAACGAGCAGAAAGACGTGGCCATCGTGCGTATCGAGCAGCTGTATCCGTTCCCGCATCAGGCCGTGCAGGCCGTGCTGGAACAATACTCGCACGTGCATGATTTCGTCTGGTGTCAGGAAGAGCCGCTGAACCAAGGCGCCTGGTACTGCAGCCAACACAACTTCCGTGAAGTGGTACCGTTCGGGGCTTCTTTACGTTACGCAGGACGTCCGGCCTCCGCTTCTCCGGCGGTGGGCTATATGTCCGTACACCAGAAGCAGCAGCAGGCTCTGGTGAACGACGCGCTGAATATTGACTAATGTTCGCTCGCTTGCCGGCCGAGGGGCCGGCAAGCAGATGATAAAAAACTTAAGGGAAAGCTAAATGAGTAGCGTAGATATTCTGGTTCCTGACCTTCCTGAATCGGTTGCCGATGCGACCGTAGCCACCTGGCACAAAAAACCGGGCGACAGCGTGCAGCGTGATGAAGTCCTGGTTGAAATCGAAACCGACAAAGTCGTGTTGGAAGTGCCGGCCAGTGAAGCGGGCATTCTCGATGCTATCGTGGAAGAAGAGGGCGCGACCGTGCTGTCTCGCCAGCTGCTCGGCCGCATCCGTCCGGGCGACAGCTCCGGCAAGCCGACCGCTGAGAAGAGCCAAGAGAAAGAAGCCACGCCTGCCCAGCGCGCTACCGCGAGCCTGGAAGAAGAAAGCAATGACGCGCTCAGCCCGGCGATTCGTCGCCTGATCGCCGAACACGATCTCGATGCCGGCGCCATCAAGGGCACCGGCGTGGGTGGCCGCATCACGCGTGAAGACGTGGAAGCGCACCTGGCCAAAGGCGGCGCCGCTGCCAAACCGGCCGCCGCCGCTGAAGCCGCACCGCAGCCTGCTCTGGCCGGCCGCAGCGAAAAACGCGTGCCGATGACCCGCCTGCGCAAACGCGTCGCCGAGCGTCTGCTGGAAGCGAAGAACAGCACCGCGATGCTGACCACCTTCAACGAAATCAACATGCAGCCGATCATGGACCTGCGCAAGCAGTACGGCGAAGCCTTCGAGAAGCGCCACGGCGTGCGTCTGGGCTTCATGTCCTTCTACATCAAGGCGGTGGTTGAAGCGCTGAAGCGTTTCCCGGAAGTGAACGCGTCGATCGACGGTTCCGACGTGGTTTACCACAACTACTTCGACATCAGCATCGCGGTTTCGACCCCACGCGGCCTGGTGACGCCGGTACTGCGCGATGTAGACGCCATGAGCATGGCTGACATCGAGAAGAAAATCAAAGAGCTGGCCGTTAAGGGCCGCGACGGCAAACTGACCGTGGAAGAGCTGACTGGCGGTAACTTCACCATTACCAACGGCGGCGTATTCGGCTCCCTGATGTCCACCCCGATCATTAACCCGCCGCAGAGCGCCATCCTGGGCATGCACGCCATCAAAGATCGCCCAATGGCGGTCAATGGTCAGGTGGTGATCCAGCCGATGATGTATCTGGCGCTGTCTTATGACCACCGCCTGATCGACGGTAAAGAATCCGTCGGTTATCTGGTGACGGTCAAAGAGATGCTGGAAGATCCGGCTCGTCTGCTGCTGGACGTCTAGTAACCCTTGCCGGGCGCGGCATGCCGCGCCCGCACTCTGTGCTATGTGGCCGGAGAACCATGCGGTTTACCGCGTAATAATGGTCCGGCTAAAAACCTTCAGAACTGAATGGATAGAACATCATGAATTTACACGAATATCAGGCAAAACAGCTGTTTGCTCGGTATGGCATGCCGGCACCAACCGGTTACGCCTGTACCACTCCGCGTGAAGCAGAAGAAGCCGCATCCAAAATCGGCTCCGGCCCGTGGGTGGTGAAATGTCAGGTTCATGCTGGCGGCCGCGGTAAAGCGGGCGGCGTTAAAGTCGTCAACAGCAAAGAAGATATCCGTGCTTTCGCGGAAGCCTGGTTGGGCAAGCGTCTGGTGACTTACCAGACTGACGCGCTGGGCCAGCCCGTTCACCAGATCCTGGTAGAAGCGGCGACCGACATCGATAAAGAGCTGTACCTGGGCGCGGTAGTGGATCGTTCTACCCGTCGCGTGGTGTTCATGGCGTCTACCGAAGGCGGCGTGGAAATTGAGAAGGTGGCGGAAGAAACCCCTGAACTGATCCACAAAATGACCATCGATCCGCTGGCGGGTCCACAGCCTTATCAGGGCCGTGAGCTGGCCTTCAAACTGGGCCTGACCGGTAAGCAAGTCAGCCAGTTCGCCAAGATCTTCATGGGCCTGGCGACGCTGTTCCTGGAGCGCGACCTGGCGATGGTTGAGATCAACCCGCTGGTGATCACCAAGCAGGGCGATCTGGTGTGCCTGGACGGCAAACTGGGCGCCGACGGCAACGCCCTGTTCCGCCAGCCGGAACTGCGTGAAATGCGTGACCCTTCCCAGGAAGACGAGCGCGAATCCCGTGCGGCTCAGTGGGAGCTGAACTACGTTGCCCTCGACGGCAACATCGGCTGCATGGTTAACGGCGCCGGTCTGGCGATGGGCACCATGGACATCGTTAAACTGCACGGCGGCGAACCGGCCAACTTCCTGGACGTTGGCGGCGGCGCGACCAAAGAGCGCGTGACCGAAGCGTTCAAAATCATCCTGCCCGACGACAAGGTGAAAGCGGTTCTGGTTAACATCTTCGGTGGTATCGTACGTTGCGATCTGATCGCCGACGGCATCATCGGCGCAGTGGCCGAAGTGGGCGTTAACGTCCCGGTGGTGGTGCGCTTGGAAGGGAACAACGCCGAACTGGGCGCCAAGAAACTGGCGGACAGCGGCCTGAATATCATTGCTGCGACCAGCCTGACTGATGCGGCTCAGCAAGTTGTTGCAGCAGTGGAGGGTAAATAATGTCCATTTTAATCGATAAGAACACCAAAGTAATTTGCCAGGGCTTCACCGGTAGCCAGGGGACTTTCCACTCCGAACAAGCTATCGCTTACGGCACCAAAATGGTTGGCGGCGTAACCCCGGGCAAAGGCGGCACTCAGCACCTGGGCCTGCCGGTGTTCAACACCGTGCGCGAAGCGGTTGAAGCGACCGGTGCGACGGCCTCGGTCATCTACGTTCCAGCGCCGTTCTGCAAAGACTCCATCCTGGAAGCGATCGATGCCGGCATCAAACTGATCATCACCATCACCGAAGGCATCCCGACCCTGGACATGCTGACCGTGAAAGTGAAGCTGGACGAAGCCGGCGTGCGCATGATCGGGCCGAACTGCCCTGGCGTGATCACCCCAGGCGAGTGCAAAATCGGCATCATGCCTGGCCACATCCACCTGCCGGGCAAAGTGGGCATCGTTTCCCGCTCCGGTACCCTGACCTATGAAGCGGTGAAACAAACCACCGATGCCGGCCTGGGCCAGTCCACCTGCGTGGGCATCGGCGGCGACCCGATCCCGGGCTCCAACTTCATCGATATCCTGAAGATGTTCCAGCAGGATCCGCAGACCGAAGCGATCGTGATGATCGGTGAGATCGGCGGCAGCGCTGAAGAAGAAGCGGCAGCTTACATCAAAGAACACGTCACCAAACCGGTTGTCGGCTACATCGCCGGCGTGACCGCGCCGAAAGGCAAGCGTATGGGCCACGCGGGCGCCATCATCGCAGGCGGCAAAGGCACGGCGGACGAGAAGTTTGCTGCGCTGGAAGCGGCGGGCGTGAAAACCGTTCGCAGCCTGGCGGACATCGGCGACGCGGTAAAAGCGGTGCTGAAGCGCTAAGAATTTAGTACGAAATAACAATATCTCGACATGTTTGGCCACCCATTGGGTGGCCTTTTTTATGGGTGAAGATCAGAAATCGTTGAGTGCCTTGATCAGCGCGATCCGATCCTGCAGGCGGCGCTGTTGCACCGGATCCGTAGCGGCTTGGCGCTGTTGCTCCAGCGAGGTGAGGGTGGCGCGGTAATCATCGGCGTTGCTGAACAGCGCGTCTTTGACGTTGATCGACGCGACGTTGGTGTAGCGGCCGTCGTCGGTGGTCGGTACCTGGATAACGCCTTCATTGAGCAGCTGTTTGACGATCGCCCGCTGCGGTTCGTACCCCTCCATCCCGATCAGCTTCCAGCGCTGCGGCGGCACGCCCTGATAGTGGCCGTGTTTCACCTCCGTCAGATAGCGCAGAGTCAGGTGGCGAATAGTGCCTTCTTCTTCACCGTATTGCGCTTTGCTGTCGAACAGCACCGGGAAGGATTGCCCCTCCAGCGCACCACCCTTTTGCGTCAGGTGGCCCATACGGTAACTGTTCATGCCCAGGCGGATCGGCATATCGTCGGTGACCGGCGTGCCGTCCGCCAGGCGCAGGTCGACGATGCGCGAGCCGGCAGGTTGGCGCAGGTCGATGGTGTAAGTGACGCCGTCGAAGAAATCATTGGTGGAATATTTGGACGATCGCCGCGCCGGGTTAAAGCTGTAGGTGACATCGCCCGGCTGCAGCTGATTGAAGTAGCCGGCGGACCACTCCATGTAGCGTTTAAGCGCTTTGCCGTTGAGCTGATACACGGTGATCTCGCCGCCGGCGTATTGGTAGTTAAAGGCGATGTCCTTGGCCTTGATGTCGCCGACGTCCAGCTTGGCGCGATCGTTGTCGATCTGTAGGGCGATCACCTGCGCCAGCGGCGCATAGTGGCGGGCGGCCTGCTGGAACAGCGCGCTGATGCCGGTATCCTGCACGTGCACCTGGGGAATGCCGCGGAATTCGTCGGTGGGCACCAGATCGCTGCCGCTCAGTTTCGCCACGACCCGGTTGGCGTTGGCGCGCAGAATGTCATGGTACGGCTGGTAGAGCGCTTGCATGGCGCTGTCCGGCGTCATCCCCTTGATGGAGTAGGTGTAGCTGTTTTTGTCGATCAGCGTGAACTTGCCGTCGCGGCGTTCAAACTGCAGATCGATGCGCGACAGCGCGCGGCCGTATTTATCCGGCTCGGTGATGATGACGCCGTTAACCACCGCTTTGTCGATCTTCACATGCATATGGCCGGCGACGATCGCCGCGAGCTCCGGATTGGCGTTGGCGATGTCGGCTACGCCGGTGCCGGGACGCTGATTTTCGTTGTCGATGCCCATATGCGCCACCAGCACGATGGCATCGACCTGGCCGTCGATTTGCCTGATGACCTGTTTCACCGCCTGCACCGGATCGGTGAAGTTCAGCCCTTTGATGCGATCGGTGCCCTTGGCGAATTCTGCGGTCATCGGCGTGTCCATGCCGATAATGCCGATCTTCACGCCCTGGCGTTCGACGATGGTGTAGGCGGGCAGATAGGGCTTGCCGTTGTCCCAGACGATATTGCCCGCCAGCGCCGCGCCCTTGAACTGCTTTAGCGGGGTGGCCAGCACCGGCAGGCCGAAGTCGAACTCGTGGTTGCCCATCACCCAGACATCGTAATTGAGCGCGTTGAGGCCCAGCATCATCGGGCTGACGGCCTCATGCTTGAAGGTTTCGACGAAGTTGCCCTGAATGGTGTCGCCGGCGTCCACCAGGATCAGGTTGGGCTGCTCGGCCCGCACTTTTTTGACCTGGGTGGCTATCTGGCTCAGGCTGCCCGCCAGATTTTCCGTGTCGCTGGCGTAGTCCCAGGGCACGAAGGTGCCGTGCAGATCGGAGCTGCCCAGCAGGGTGATATTTACCGTTTCGGCGGCCATGGCGTTTCCCGAGAGTCCCAAGACAGAGGCAAAGATGATTTTTTTCATAAGTTATTGTCACTCAATGCAATTTTAACATAAGTGGTCATTTTGCTACAAAATCGCAACCTTTACGATCCCATCGCGAGAAATAGACTAATATTGGAGAGAGATTTGTTGTTTTGTGACTGCTATCACTGTCACGGCTTATTGGAAATAAAAGGTTAATTATGTCGCATAATAAGCGCGTAATAATACAATGGCGGCTCTTTTAAATTACATTTATTTAACACAAAAATATCATTAAAAAACAATTAAACCATTGCGCAACATGACCCTAAGAAAATTATGCGAAATGTGCTGATGAATATGGAAATAAGATGCGGATAGGCTTAAATTGTCTCAGATCAAATTAGCCCGAAGTACCTCTTTCGGCTAAGATTTGACCTGTAACCAAAAGTCTAACCCACGTCACGTAAAAACCTATTTATTGTGTGGGATTGGGCGAGTATCATCCATGTTGTGATTATGGATGGTTGATCTTGTTGCATTTGTTACCCGTTGTCGGTTTTCAGTGGCGTGCTTGTCGGCGGCCCGAGGGGCTATTGGCCGAGTGTGCGGTTGAAAGCGGAGAAGCTGGATCAAATTTGTTGTGTTTAAGGGCATTCACTGCGGGGCGTTACTGGCGGCTTTGAAAGAAGCGTGCCGATAACCGCGTGTCGGAGTCTTCCTGCGAGGAGCAAGGAGTCAAGATGTTTGATATTGTCGAACTGTCGCGCTTACAGTTTGCTTTAACGGCGATGTACCATTTCTTATTTGTCCCATTAACGCTCGGTATGGCGTTCTTGCTGGCAATTATGGAAACGGTATATGTCCTGTCTGGCAAACAAATCTATAAAGACATGACCAAATTCTGGGGAAAGTTATTTGCGATTAACTTTGCTCTGGGTGTGGCCACCGGTTTGACCATGGAGTTCCAGTTCGGGACTAACTGGTCGTATTTCTCTCACTACGTCGGCGATATCTTCGGGGCCCCTCTGGCTATCGAAGGTCTGATGGCGTTCTTCCTTGAATCGACGCTGGTCGGCCTGTTCTTCTTCGGTTGGGATCGTCTGAGCAAGGTGCAGCACATGGCGGTAACCTGGTTCGTGGCCCTCGGCTCCAACCTGTCCGCGCTGTGGATCCTGGTCGCCAACGGCTGGATGCAGAACCCGATCGCTTCGGATTTCAACTTCGAAACCATGCGCATGGAGATGGTCAGCTTCTCCGAACTGGTGCTTAACCCGGTTGCGCAGGTGAAATTCGTTCACACCGTGGCTTCCGGCTACACCTGTGGCGCGATGTTCGTTCTGGGCATCAGCTCCTACTACCTGCTGAAAGGCCGCGACATCGCCTTCGCCAAGCGCTCCTTCGCCATCGCTGCCAGCTTCGGTATGGCTGCCATTCTGTCCGTTATCGTTCTGGGTGATGAATCCGGCTACGAAATGGGCGACGTGCAGAAAACCAAACTGGCCGCTATCGAAGCGGAATGGGACACCCAGCCGGCGCCGGCGTCCTTCACCCTGTTCGGCATTCCCGATCAGGACAAGATGGAAAACTCCTTCTCTATTCAGATCCCGTATGCGCTTGGCCTGATCGCCACCCGCTCCACGGACACTCAGGTCACCGGCCTGAAAGATCTGATGGCGCAGCATGAAGTGCGTATCCGCAACGGGATGAAAGCCTACCAGCTGCTGGAAGAGCTGCGCGGCGGCAACACCGATCCTGCGGTGCGGGCCGAATTCAACAAAACCAAGCAAGACCTGGGCTACGGCATGCTGCTGAAGCGCTATACCCCGAACGTCACCGACGCGACGGAAGCGCAGATCCAGCTGGCGACCAAGGACTCCATTCCGCGCGTGGCGCCGCTGTACTTCGCCTTCCGCATCATGGTGGCCTGTGGCGTGATCATGCTGCTGATCATCGGCCTGTCGTTCTGGAACGTGATCCGCGGCCGCATCGGCCAGAAAAAATGGCTGCACCGCGCGGCGCTGTACGGTTTGCCGCTGCCTTGGATCGCGATCGAGTCCGGTTGGTTCGTGGCGGAATACGGCCGTCAACCGTGGGCGATTGGTGAGGTGCTGCCGACGGCGGTCGCCAACTCTTCGCTGACCGCGGGCGACATTCTGTTCTCGATGGGGCTGATCTGCGGCTTGTACACCCTGTTCCTGGTGGCTGAATTGTACCTGATGTTCAAGTTTGCGCGTCTGGGTCCAAGCAGCCTGAAAACCGGCCGCTATCACTTTGAACAACCGACTGCCGCCGTGCAGGAAGCGCGCTAAACAGGAGTCCACGTATGTTTGACTATGAAGTACTGCGATTTATTTGGTGGGTCCTGGTTGGCGTACTGCTGATCGGCTTCGCCGTCACCGACGGTTTCGACATGGGCGTCGGCATTCTGGTGCGCATCATCGGGAAAACCGATACCGAGCGCCGAGTGATGATCAACTCCATCGCCCCGCACTGGGACGGTAACCAGGTGTGGCTGATCACCGCCGGCGGCGCGCTGTTCGCCGCCTGGCCGATGGTCTACGCAGCGGCCTTCTCCGGCTTCTACGTTGCCATGATCCTGGTGCTGGCCGCCTTGTTCTTCCGCCCGGTCGGTTTCGACTACCGCTCCAAGCTGGAGAGCAGCCGCTGGCGCAACATGTGGGACTGGGGCATTTTCATCGGCTCCTTCGTGCCTGCCGTGGTATTCGGCGTGGCGTTCGGCAACCTGCTGCAGGGCGTGCCGTTCCACATGGACGAGTACATGCGCCTGTTCTATACCGGCAACTTCTTCCAACTGCTGAATCCGTTCGGTCTGTTGGCGGGCGTGGTCAGCCTGACCATGCTGGTTACCCAGGGGGCGACCTACCTGCAAATGCGCACCACCGGCGAGATCCACCTGCGTTCACGCGCTGCGGCGCAGATCGCGACGCTGATCATGGCGGTGTGCTTCCTGCTGGCGGGCGTATGGCTGGTGAAAGGCATCGACGGCTTCGTCGTGACGTCGGCGCTGGACACCCTGGCGGAATCCAACCCGATGCGTAAAGAAGTGGCGCATCAGGCCGGTGCCTGGTTGATCAACTTCAACAAGTATCCGCTGCTGTGGGCGTTGCCTGCGCTGGGCGTGGTGCTGCCGTTGTTCACCATCCTGTTCTCGCGTCTGGAGAAAGGCGCACTGGCGTTCGTCACCTCGTCGCTGACCATCGCCTGCGTCATCCTCACCGCCGGGGTCACCATGTTCCCGTTCGTGATGCCGTCCAGCACCGTGCCTAACGTCAGCCTGACCATGTGGGACGCGACGTCGAGCCTGTTGACGCTGAAAGTGATGACCGTCGTGGCGGCGATCTTCGTGCCTATCGTTTTGGCGTACACCAGCTGGTCGTACTACAAAATGTTCGGTCGCCTCGACAAGAACTACATCGAAAACAACAAGCATTCGCTGTACTAAGGATAAGGAGCTAAACCATGTGGTATTTTGCCTGGATTCTCGGAACGCTTCTTGCCTGCGCCTTCGGCATCATCACGGCGCTGGCGCTTGAGCAGAGCGAAGCGACCAAAGCTCAGCAAGACGGTAAGTGATGAGCTCGTCCGTGATTGACAAGCTGTACGCTGTCACCGACAAGGGCCCGATCCGGGCCCTTTCCCTGGTGCTGGCGTTGATTTTGGCGGGGTGCGTGTTCTGGGATCCGACGCGTTTCGCCGCCAAAACCAGCTCGCTGGAGATTTGGGAAGGGCTGTTGCTGATTTGGGCGGTGTGCGCCGGGGTGATCCACGGTTTCGGATTCCGCCCGCAGCGCAGCATCTGGCGCGCCTTTTTCGCGCCGCTTCCCGCAATTGTGATCCTGTGCGCAGGATTACTTTACGTTTCTTTATAATCTCCCTGATGTCCCCACGTTATGGGCCCTCACGGCCCATAATTATTTTCATTCCCATCTTGTAACCCATTCCCAACCCGATCCGTCTTGCGTATAGTAGCAGCGTTAAATTGCATTGCTGGGAAGTAGAGTGAGTAATACGTTGTTTCGATGGCCGGTTCGCGTTTACTACGAGGATACCGATGCCAGTGGTGTGGTCTATCACGCCCGCTACGTCGCCTTTTTTGAAAGAGCGCGCACAGAGATGCTGCGTCAGCACAACTTTCATCAACAGCAGCTGCTCAGTGAACAAGTCGCTTTTGTCGTCCGGCGCATGACGGTGGATTATCTGGCTCCGGCTCGTCTCGACGAGCAACTGGAGGTCCAGAGCGAAATCACCTGTCTGCGCGGGGCTTCTCTCACGTTTGCTCAACGCATTGTCAATTCTGACGGGGCCCTACTGAGCCAGGCAGATGTCCTGATTGCCTGTATTGATCCACACCAAATGAAGCCAAGAGCGCTTCCTAAGTCTATTGTCGCGGAGTTTAAGCAGTGACTGACATGAACATCCTAGATTTATTCTTGAAGGCGAGCCTGCTGGTTAAGCTTATCATGTTGATTTTGATATGCTTCTCGGTAGCCTCTTGGGCGATCATCATTCAGCGCACCCGCATCCTCAATGCGGCGACGCGTGACGCCGAAGCCTTTGAAGACAAATTCTGGTCCGGTATCGAGCTTTCCCGTCTGTACCAGGAAAGTCAGGCGCGTCGCGATAGCCTGACCGGTTCCGAGCAGATCTTCCATTCCGGGTTCAAAGAGTTCGCCCGCCTGCACCGCGCCAACAACCATGCGCCGGAGTCGGTGATCGAAGGGGCGTCGCGTGCGATGCGCATTTCGATGAACCGCGAGCTGGAAACGCTGGAAACCCATATTCCGTTCCTCGGCACCGTCGGTTCGATCAGCCCGTACATCGGCCTGTTCGGCACCGTGTGGGGGATCATGCACGCCTTTATCGCGCTGGGCGCGGTGAAGCAAGCCACGCTGCAGATGGTGGCGCCGGGTATCGCCGAAGCGCTGATCGCCACCGCGATCGGTCTGTTCGCCGCCATCCCGGCGGTAATGGCCTATAACCGTCTCAACCAGCGCGTCAACAAGCTTGAGCAGAATTACGACAACTTTATGGAAGAGTTCACCGCTATTCTGCATCGTCAGGCCTTCTCCAGCGACAGCAAATAAGTAGGAGGTAGCATGGCGAGAGTACGTGGACGTAGTCGGCGCGAGCTGAAGTCCGAAATTAACATCGTTCCGCTGCTCGACGTGTTGCTGGTGCTGCTGCTGATCTTTATGGCAACCGCGCCAATCATCACGCAGAGCGTGGAGGTTGACCTGCCGGACGCCACCGACTCCAAAACGGTGTCCAGCGATGACAATCCGCCGGTGATCCTCGAGGTTTCCGGCGTAGGTCAATACACCTTGGTGGTGGATCACAACCGTATGGAGCTGCTGCCGCCTGAGCAAGTCGCGGCCGAAGCCAAGTCGCGTTTGGCGGCTAACCCGAAAACGGTCTTTTTGATCGGCGGTGCGAAGGAAGTCCCTTACGATGAGATTATCAAGGCATTGAATATTCTCCATCAGGCGGGCGTGGCTTCCGTGGGGCTGATGACCCAGCCGATCTGACCGTAAGGCGAACGGCAACCCGGTTCCTGCGCTGCGGCCCAGGAACCCCGTATAAGCAACACCAGTTTTTGGGAATCTATTTTGGTAAAGGCAACTGAGCAAAACGATAAGCTGAACCGCGCCGTTATTGTTTCGGTCGTTCTGCACTTCATATTGATTGCCCTGCTGATTTGGGGATCGCTGCAGGAAAAGGTCGACATGGGCGCCGGCGGTGGCGGTGATGGCACCGTGGTGGGCGCAGTGATGGTCGATCCTGGCGCGGTGGTGGAGCAATACAACCGCCAGCAGCAGCAGAGCAACGATGCGCAGCGTGCCGAGAAGCAGCGCCAGAAAAAGGCGGAGCAACAGGCCGAAGAGCTTCAGCAGAAGCAGGCGGAGCAACAGCAGCGCCTGAAGGAGCTGGAGAAAGAGCGTTTGGCGGCGCAGGAGAAAGCTGCGCAGGACGCCAAGGCGCAGGCTGAGCAACAGCAGAAGGCAGCGGAGCAGCAGAAACAGGCCGCCGAGCAGCAAAAAGCGGCGGAAGCCGCCGCAGCCAAGGCCAAAGAGCAACAGAAGGTCGCCGAAGCCGCCGCCGCCAAGGCGAAGGCCGAAGCGGAAAAGGTCGCCAAGGCACAGGCGGACGCGCAGAAGAAAGCCGAAGCGGAAGCCAAGAAAGAAGCGGCCGCCGCTGCCGCCGCCAAGAAACAGGCGGAAGAGGCGAAGAAAGCCGCGGCGGCTGCCGCAGAGCAAAAAGCCGCAGAGGCCGCGGAGAAGAAAGCGGCCGCTGAAGCTGAGAAAAAAGCCGCAGCGGAAGCCGAGAAGAAGGCTGCCGCCGAGGCAGAGAAGAAAGCTGCGGCCGAGAAAGCGGCTGCCGCCAAAAAAGCCGCTGCGGATGCCAAGAAGAAGGCTGCCGCTGAGGCTGCGAAACAATCGGATGAAGTTAGCGATCTGTTTGGCGGCCTGGCGGACGGCAAGAACGCGCCGAAAGGCGGCGGTGCTAAATCGAAAGGCGACGGTAAACCGGCCGGGCAGGGCAATGCCAAAGCGGCTGGGGCCAGCGGGGCGGATATCAGCGGTTATATGGGGCAGATTCAAGGGGCGATTCAGAGCAAGTTCTATGACGCCAGTTCGTTCGCCGGCAAAACCTGCGACCTGCGTATCAAGCTGGCACCGGACGGCCTGCTGATAAGCGTACAAGCGGCGGGGGGAGATCCTGCTCTGTGTCAAGCAGCAGTGTCTGCCGCCAAGTTGGCGCATATACCGAAGCCGCCGAGCGATGCCGTTTATCAGCACTTTAAGAATTCTATACTTGAATTCAAGCCGCAATAACGGTTGATTGAGTGAGTGATATCACAGGGATGTACTAAGGTAACCAACAGGGATTATGTAGTTTTACGTAAGTTGGTTTGTTAAAATTCTGCTAATTTATCGCAGGCATCCCGCCTGGATAAGGGAGATGAGATGAAGCAGGCATTTCGAGTAGCGCTAGGTTTTTTAATTCTGTGGGCGTCCGTGCTGCACGCGGAAGTTCGCATTGAAATCACCCAAGGGGTCGACTCCGCTCGTCCGATTGGCGTGGTGCCGTTTAAATGGGCGGGCCCAGGCACGCCGCCGGAAGATATCGGCAAGATTGTCGGCGCGGATCTGCGCAACAGCGGCAAATTCAACCCGATCGACGTGGCGCGCATGCCGCAGCAACCGACCTCTGCGTCTGAAGTGACGCCGGCGGCCTGGACTGCGCTGGGCATCGACGCCGTGGTTGTCGGCCAGGTTCAACCTGGCGCCGACGGCAGCTACCTGATCTCCTACCAGCTGGTGGACACCTCGGGTTCGCCGGGCACCGTATTGGCGCAGAACCAGTATAAAGTGACCAAACAATGGTTGCGTTATTCTGCCCATACCGCCAGCGACGAAGTGTTCGAGAAGCTGACCGGCATCAAGGGCGCGTTCCGTACCCGTATCGCCTACGTCGTGCAGACCAACGGCGGGAAATTCCCGTATGAGCTGCGCGTAGCGGATTACGACGGTTACAACCAGTTCACGGTGCACCGTTCGCCTGAGCCGCTGATGTCGCCGGCCTGGTCGCCGGACGGCAGCAAACTGGCTTACGTGACCTTCGAGAGCGGCCGTTCCGCGCTGGTGGTACAGACCCTGGCTAACGGCGCAATCCGCCAGATCGCCTCGTTCCCGCGCCACAACGGTGCGCCGGCGTTCTCGCCGGACGGCAGCAAGCTGGCCTTCGCGCTGTCCAAGAGCGGCAGCCTGAACCTGTACGTGATGAATCTCGGCTCCGGCCAGATCACGCAGTTGACCGATGGTCGCAACAACAACACCGAACCGACCTGGTTCCCGGATGGCCAGTCGCTGGCGTTTACCTCCGACCAGGGCGGGCGTCCGCAGATTTATAAAATCAGCGCCAGCGGCGGTGCCGCACAGCGTCTGACGTGGGAAGGCTCTCAGAACCAGGATTCTGAAGTCAGCTCCGACGGTAAATTCCTGGTGATGGTAAGCACCAACAGTGGTGCACAACACATCGCCAAACAAGATCTTGGATCGGGCGCCGTTCAGGTTTTGACCGGCACCTTCCTGGATGAAACGCCTAGTATTGCGCCAAACGGCACCATGGTGATCTATAGCTCCACGCAAGGTATGGGCTCCGTGTTGCAGTTGGTGTCAACTGATGGGCGTTTCAAAGCGCGTCTTCCGGCAACTGATGGACAGGTCAAATTCCCTGCCTGGTCGCCGTATCTGTGATGCATGTGTAAATATGTATGGCAAACTATAAAAGGATCAAAGAAATGCAACTGAACAAAGTGCTGAAAGGGCTTCTGCTGGCACTGCCAGTTCTGGCTGTAGCAGCTTGTAGTTCTAACAAAAGCGCAAACAACGACCAATCTGGTATGGGCGCTGGCACTGGTATGGAAAACGGCAGCAGCAACCTGTCTTCCGAAGAACAAGCTCGTCTGCAGATGCAAGAACTGCAGAAGAACAACATCGTTTACTTCGGTCTGGACAAGTATGACGTAAGCTCCGAATTCGCTCAGATGCTGGACGCGCACGCTGCATTCCTGCGTAACAACCCGTCTTACAAAGTGACCGTTGAAGGCCACGCTGACGAACGCGGCACGCCGGAATACAACATTGCTCTGGGTGAGCGCCGTGCTAACGCCGTTAAAATGTACCTGCAGGGTAAAGGCGTTTCCGCTGACCAGATCTCTATCGTTTCTTACGGTAAAGAAAAACCAGCAGTACTGGGCCACGACGAAGCGGCTTATGCTAAAAACCGTCGTGCCGTTCTGGTTTACTAAGAGAATCGCATGAACAGTAACTTCAGACGTCACCTGTTGAGTCTGTCGTTACTGGTTGGCGTAGCGGCCCCTTGGGCCGCTACTGCCCAAGCGCCAATCAGTAATGTCGGCTCCGGCTCGGTCGAAGACCGTGTCACCTCGCTTGAGCGCATCAGCAATGCTCAAGGCCAGCTTTTAAACCAACTCCAGCAACAACTCTCTGATAACCAACGCGACATTGATTCTCTCCGTGGGCAAATCCAGGAAAGTCAGTATCAGTTGAATCAGGTGGTTGAACGCCAGAAGCAAATCTATCAGCAGATGGATAGCCTCAGCCAGGGCGGCGCTCAGAGCGCCTCTGCGGCCGCGGGCGCTGCCGGTGGGGCAGCCGCAGGCGCATCTTCCGATGCGGGCGGCAGCGCGCCTGCAGCCGCGTCTGCAACGCCGAGCGGCGGTGATGAGAACAGCGACTACAACGCCGCTGTTTCTCTGGCGCTGGAAAAAAAACAGTATGACCAGGCGATTTCCGCCTTTCAGTCCTTCGTAAAACAGTACCCGAAGTCTACCTACCAGCCCAACGCCAACTATTGGCTGGGCCAGTTGTTCTACAACAAGGGTAAAAAAGACGACGCGGCCTACTATTTTGCGGTGGTGGTGAAGAATTACGCGAAATCACCGAAGGCGCCGGACGCCATGTACAAGGTGGGTATCATCATGCAGGAGAAAGGGCAGGCCGATAAAGCCAAAGCCGTGTTCCAGCAGGTGATTAAACAGTACCCAACCAGTGCGGCGGCCAAACAGGCGAAAAGCCGCGTAGGCGGTTAACAGTCAGAAAAATGAGCCCAGAAGTTAGTCGATTTGACCGATTTCTGGGCTCATTCGCGTGAAGAACAAGCAGTTGAACGCATCAGTAAAAAATTTAGGTTGCGCTGCCAAGATAAATTAGTAATATATGCCGCCGTTGCCAAGACATCTTGCAAGATGTTAAAGCGGCAGGGAAATTGGGTCGTTAGCTCAGTTGGTAGAGCAGTTGACTTTTAATCAATTGGTCGCAGGTTCGAATCCTGCACGACCCACCAATTTTGAAGCAAGAAATGAAGTGGAATCGGGAAGGATAACATCACGAAGTGATGGCCCGTCAGGGCGAGGCCAAAGGCCGAGTCATCCTGCACGACCCACCAATTTCTGAAGTAGCAGTAACCACAACAGTGGGTGATTAGCTCAGTTGGTAGAGCATCTCCTTTACACGGAGGGGGTCGGCGGTTCGAGCCCGTCATCACCCA
>NZ_JBZXDO010000037.1:0-35221 GCF_058725505.1 Serratia sp. A07 | reverse complement strand
GGCGCAGGCGCTGCTGAAGTAAGCGGCCTGGCGCAAGCCGATAAAAAAGCCGGTCATCGTGACCGGCTTTTTTTATGCCATCACCCGATGAATCTGCAAATATTGCAGCAGCATGATGGTCTTGCCGTCTTTAATGCGGCCGTCGGCGATCATCGCCACCGCTTCGCTGAACGGCAGTTCGATCACTTCGATATCTTCATCTTCAATGCCGCCGCCGGCCGCGCGCCGCTCATCGTCATGGTATTCGGCGATAAAGAAGTGCACGATCTCGGTCACGCCGCCCGGCGACATGTAGGCTTCGAAGATTTTCTTGACCTCGCTCACCTGGAAGCCGGTTTCCTCCACCGCTTCGCGGCGCGCGCACTGCTCCGGCGAATCGGCGTCCAGCAGGCCGGCGCAGGCCTCGAGCAACATGCCGCTTTCGTTGCCGTTGACATAGGTCGGCATGCGGAACTGGTTGGTCAGCACCACCGTGCCCTTGGCGCGGTTGTACAGCAAAATGGTGGCGCCGTTGCCGCGATCGTAGACCTCACGCACCTGTTGCACCGAACCGCCTTTTTTGCGTTTCAGATCGAACGTGTACTTGTGCAGCACATACCAGTTGTCCGACAGCAGCTCTTTCTTCACATTCTCAATTTTCGACGACATGCCCTTTTCCCTTGAGTAGCAACCTGAAGATCATACCGCGATTGCGCCGCGCCGCGGCAGACGATTTGCAACAAAACATCATCTCTCCCAACGGTACCCCAACCTGAAATCATCTTAAAGTAAGTACATCTAAGTAGCGGAAAACCTGAAAAAAAACCATAAGGAAGAGCGCCAATATCATCCTAATAACACGCGCCTACTTTATTTTTCAACGCCTCTTTAGGGAAAACCAACGTGAAACTGACTCATCGCTGCTTGTTACCGTTAAGCCTTTTATTGATGGCCAGCGCCGGCGCCCACGCGGCGGACTGCGCCAACGTGCCGGAATGGACGGCTAAAACCTACGCCATCAAAGGCACACAGGTCATCAAGGACAATGCGCTGTTCGCCAATAAATGGTGGGCAGAAAAGCACCATATCCCCGGCGTAGCCGGTTGGGTCGGCGAACCCTGGCAAAACCTCGGCCAGTGTACCGCCCAGGAAGCCCCCTGGTGGCAAGCCTACGCCGAGCAGGAGGGATTCAACGATGCGCTGCGTTACATCGGCACCAGCCTGGACGCGCTGAATCAAGACGCCGAACAGGCGCTGGCGGACTCGCAAGATGCCCGCACGCCGCTGTATTGGCTCAAGCGCACCATGCAGATGTACCCGTCAGACACGCCAAATGTCTACCGGCTGCCGATCGTTCACGCCGCCAGTTGGTACAACTCCTTGTATGGCAGCATGGCGCGCGGAATTTTCTTCTACACCCGCACGCTGGGGAATCAGGGCGACAGCGTCACGATCAAGACCGGGGCCATTCCGGCAGGCAGCTCATGTTTTGCGGCGACCAGCGCCCGTTTCGATAATGTCGACAGCATCTACTCGGAAAAACGAAAGCTTGATGCCAACAAGGAGACCACTTATACCTTCGCGCAAACCGGCGTACTGGCCTTAGGCTGCAGCCATCCGCAAAAACAGCAAAACGGCGAATTGGTCCGGTTTGAGGTGAGCGGCGGTGGCGACAGCAACCTGCACATTCTCGGTCAAAATACGCAAGGCGACTGGGAGCAACAGAAGGCCGGCGCCAGCATCCTGGGCGGCGTCGTGTTGTATGACGGTAAATCCAATCACTTCGTACCGAAGAAAATCACCGACAAAACGCAGGAGATCATCAATAAATCGCTGGGGGAAAGCCTCAGCATTGCCGCGCTGTATGAAGCGGTGAACGGCATGGATGGTACCCACGAGATGTTCACGGCGTCACAGGGCTCCCTGTTCCTCAACTACAGCAAATGCTGCAGCGCGGAATACCGCGAGGGCGCGGTCAACGTCGGTTTCTTCGCCGACAAGACCACCCGCGCCAATGCCGCTCACTGGGGGCTCTGGCACGAACTGGGGCACGAGAACGAGCCGCAGTGGGAATACAACGTGTTCCCCGAAGTGCAGGTCAACCGCTATTCGGTACTGGCCTGCCGCCTGCTGTCGGAACGTAACGATTTTGACTATGGCCCGACCTGCAAACTGGGGGCAGACAAAGAGTGGGATCGGGATGCGGTGCGTAAGTTCCTCGCTTCGGAAGTGCGCTACGATGAGTTCCCGAAGCAGCAGCACGATCTCGCACTGGGATTCTTTACCCATCTGCTGCATGCTTATGATGAATCCTTCTTCCCGCGCATCAATCAGGAACGGTTGAAGCAGGCCTTCGCGGCACCGGGTAACACCATGCAGGATAAATATAAATACGTCTTCGGCACGCCGCAGAAGGTCATCGACTTCAGCGTGGTCGTCTACAGCCGGGAGGCGGGGCAGGATCTGCGCGAGTACTTTACCCGCTGGGGGTTGCGCTTCAGCGATGCTGCGGCGAAACAGGTTGCCGCGATGCATCTGCCGACGCCTTGACCGGCAGTGACAAAAACCGCCGACGAGGAGCCTTGCGCAAGATTTGATCCACGCTAAAGACAAATCGCCGGAGGAAACCAGCCCGCCGCTGAACATCGGCGGGCATTTCGCTATTCATTTGATTATACGACGACAATTGTTCCCGTTTTGTTGACAACTTGATACAAATCGCGGTGCATTTTAGTTGCAAAAGTTATAGTTTTGCTTTCGAATGAAACTGGCGAAGCGCCTCACCTGAGAGAAGGATCCATGATTGCTTGTTAAACGTTCCGTGACCGGCAGCCTGGCCAGAGCGCTGTTCGGCATCGTGATACTGTCGGTGCTCGCCACCGGGTTGGCGTTGACCACCGTCGCCGGCAGCCAGAGCGACGCCGAAGCGATCAATATCGCCGGTTCGCTGCGCATGCAAAGCTACCGGCTGGCCTTCGATCTCGACCAGCAGAGCCCGGAGCTGGAGCTGCACCTGCAGCAGTACCGGCAATCTTTACAGGCGCCGGCGCTGCAAAAGCTGGCGCGGTTTTACGTACCGGCCGAGGTGCGGAATCACTATCTGGCGCTGCAACGGGCATGGCAAACGATGGAGCGCCAGATCCGCGGCGGGCAGGCGGCCGCCTACCGGGCGGAGGTCGCCGGCTACGTCAACCGCGTCGATCATTTCGTTTCTGCCCTGCAGCGCTATTCCGAGCTGAAACTCACCCTGGTGGCCGCCGTCAGCGTGATCGGTTACGCCGCCATCATTGGCCTGGTGCTGTTCTGCATTCGCTTTATGCGCCGCCAGGTGGTCACGCCGCTGCAGCATCTGGTCGACGCCAGCCAGCGCGTGCAGCAGCGCGACTTCAGCCACCCGCAGCTGGACGTGGCGCTGCCGAACGAGCTCGGCGTGCTGTCGCAAACCTTCAGCGCCATGTCGGACGAGCTGGCCCGGCTCTATCAGTCGCTGGAGCTGAAAGTGCAGGAAAAGACCCGGCGCCTGCAGCAGGCCAACGAAACGCTGGAGGTACTGTATCGCTGTTCGCAGGCGCTGAGCGTGCGCCAGATCGATCAGCAGGCGTTCGAGAATGTGCTGCGCATTGTGCGCCAAAGCGAACGGCTGCGCTGCATCCGGCTGAACGTGGCGGACGACCACGGCCAATGGCAACTGAACGAAGGGGAAGCGGCGCCGACGCAAGCCTGGAACACGCTGCCGATCACCCAGAGCGACAAACCGCTTGGCGAGCTGCGTTGGCAGCCCGAGGCGCACCCGCCGCATCCTCATCTGATGCAGAGCCTGGCCAACATGCTGGGCCGCGGTGTCTACTTCAACCGGGCGCAAAAGCAGCACCAATATTTGCTGCTGATGGAAGAGCGCGCGACCATCGCCCGCGAGCTGCACGATTCGCTGGCGCAGACGCTGTCGTTCCTGCGCATTCAGCTTACGCTGCTCAGGCGCGCCACCGATGCGCCGGCGGCGCAGGTGATTATCGACGATTTCGATCGCACGCTGGCCGATGCCTATCGCCAACTGAGAGAATTACTGGCCACCTTCCGTCTCAATATTCAGGAGGCGGACCTGAACGCCGCGCTGGAGCAGCTGTTGCAGCCATTAAAGGCTCTAACCCCCGCGCGGATTCAGTTACACTGTCGGCTACCTTCGCAGGCGCTCAATGCCCAGCAGCAGGTGCACGCGCTGCAGATCGTGCGCGAGGCGGTGCTCAATGCCGTCAAGCACGCCGGGGCGAATGAAATCACCCTGTGTTGCGAAGTCAACGCCGCAGGCGACAACGTATTCAGCATTATCGACGACGGTTGCGGCATCGCCAGTCTGGAGGAACCGGAAGGGCACTACGGCTTGACCATCATGAGCGAACGCGCGGCGCGATTGGGAGGAACGCTGCACATTCGGCGCAGAAACGGCGGCGGCACGGCGGTCTGCCTGACATTCCCGCCCTGACCTCGCCGCTGTTCACTTTGCGTTACGGCTGCCGCCGGGCAGAAGGCCGCCCGGGGAGGTTTGCGGCGAAGATTGCCGCTATTTTTGAAGAGACAGTCCCACTGTGAAGCACGCCCCAGGGCGCGTTTGAGTGGCTTTACTTGCTACAGGGAGCATATTTCATGGTGATGAAGCAATACCGAGTCATGATCGTTGACGATCATCCGTTGATGCGGCGCGGCATCAAACAACTGCTGGGACTGGATGCGCGATTTGGCGTGGTGGCAGAGGCCGGCAACGGCAGTGAGGCGGTTGCGCTGGCACTGCAGCACACGCCGGACGTGATCTTGTTGGATCTGAACATGAAAGGCATGTCCGGGCTGGACACGCTGCGGGCCCTGCGCGACGAAGGCGTGGATGCGCGCATCATCGTGCTGACGGTTTCCGACGCGCGCAGCGATTTGTATGCGCTGATCGACGCCGGCGCCGACGGCTACCTGCTGAAGGACAGCGAGCCGGAACAGCTGCTGGAACACATCAGCGCCGCCGCCGAAGGGCAGAACGTGATCAGCGACGCCATGGCCGACTATTTGCTGGCGCGCGGCGAGCAACGCGATCCCTTCGCCGCCTTGACCGAACGCGAGCTGGACGTCTTGCAAGAGGTGGCGCGCGGCCTGTCCAACAAGCAGGTGGCGGCGCAGTTGCATATCTCTGAAGAAACCGTGAAGGTGCACATCCGCAACATACTGCGCAAGCTGGACGTGCGTTCTCGCGTGGCGGCGACGGTGATGTACCTGGAGCACAAAAGTCAATGATCGCCCCGCCCCGGCCAATGCGCCGGGGCAGCTTACTCGATGGCGCTGAGCAGCGCCTGATGATGCTGGTGCACCCAGCTCTTGTTGAACGGCCCCCAGCTTTCCAACTGATAAAAACCGTCGTTGTTGCGCACGCCCTGCTGCACGAACTGCAGCTCGACGCCCATGCCGGGCAGCGCCTTCAGCACATCCTGCAACGTGCGGCGCGGCCAGCCGGTCAGCGCCATCAACCGCGGCACATTGGGCCGCTCACTGTGGCTGATCAGCCAGCACAAATAAAGCCGACGGGCAAATACCGGGTTAATTCCCATGCCAAGCTCCTGCTGTAAGGTAAGTCCAGTTTTTACTTTCCGGTTCCCTGCGGCGAAGAGATGCGCAAGGCCTTTGAAAGTAATAAAAATGTCTTAATAGCGTACAATTACCGACGCCAGTACACCCACGCCGTTTTCCGCTACCGTTATTTACACTATCTCCTTTTTTTCTCCACGCTTTCCTCGGCTATCCCGAGTAAAGTGCAATAGCGCCGGAATCCTTCCCTGCCGCTGAAATGCATAATTCTGATGCGTTTTAAAGATAGAACAAGTCATAACGAGGTTCGCGCTGCATGGCCAATTTTTTTATTGATCGCCCGATTTTTGCCTGGGTGCTGGCAATTATTCTTTGCCTGACCGGGGCGTTGGCGATTTCTTCCCTACCGGTAGAACAATACCCGAATTTGGCGCCGCCGAACGTGCGCATCAGCGCAACTTACCCAGGTGCTTCGGCGCAAACGCTGGAAAACACCGTTACCCAAATCATTGAACAGAATATGACCGGCCTCGACAACATGATGTATATGTCGTCGCAGAGCACCAATACCGGCCAGGCCACCGTCACGCTGACGTTCGAAGCCGGCACCGATCCCAACGAGGCGATGCAGCAGGTGCAAAACCAGCTGCAGGCGGCGATCAAACGTCTGCCGCAGGCGGTGCAGAATCAGGGAGTCACGGTGTCGAAATCCGGCGACACCACGCTGATGATGGTGGCGTTCGTCTCCACCGACAACAGCATGGACAAGCAGGACATCGCCGATTACATCGTCTCCAACCTGCAGGATCCGCTCAGCCGCATCAACGGCGTCGGCAGCATGGACGTGTACGGCTCGCAATACGCCATGCGCATCTGGCTCGATCCCAACAAGCTCAACAGCTACCAGCTCACGACCCAGGACGTGGTCAAGGCCATTCAGTCGCAGAACGCCCAGGTGGCAGTCGGCCAGCTGGGCGGCACACCGTCGGTCGACAAGCAGGCGCTGAACGCCACCATCAACGCCCAGTCGCAGCTCCAGACGCCGGAACAGTTCCGCCAGATCACGCTGCGGGTCAATCAGGACGGCTCGCTGGTGACGCTGGGCAACGTCGCCACCGTCGAACTGGGCGGCGAGAATTACAACTACCTCAGCCGCTACAACGGCATGCAGGCCGCAGGCATGAACATCAAGTTGGCCTCCGGCGCCAACGAACTGCAGACCGACCAGCTGGTGAAGGACAAGATCGCCGAGCTGTCGCAGTACTTCCCACACGGGCTGGAGGCCAAGGTGGCCTATGAAACCACCCCGTTCGTCAAAGCCTCGATCAAGGACGTGGTGAAAACGCTGCTGGAAGCCATCCTGCTGGTGTTCCTGGTGATGTACCTGTTCCTGCAGAACTTCCGCGCCACGCTGATCCCCACCATCGCCGTGCCGGTCGTGCTGATGGGCACCTTCGCCATCCTTTCCGCCTGCGGTTTCAGTATCAATACCCTCACCATGTTCGCCATGGTGCTGGCGATCGGCCTGCTGGTGGACGACGCCATCGTGGTGGTGGAAAACGTCGAACGCGTGATGAGCGAGGAAGGCCTGCCACCGCGTGAGGCCACGCGCAAATCCATGGGGCAAATCCAGAGCGCGCTGGTCGGCATCGCGCTGGTGCTGTCGGCGGTATTTGTGCCGATGGCGTTCTTCGGTGGCACCACCGGCGCCATCTATCGCCAGTTCTCCATTACCATCGTCTCCGCCATGGTGTTGTCAGTGCTGGTGGCGATGATCCTGACCCCGGCCCTGTGCGCCACGCTGCTCAAACCGATCGCCAAGGGGCACCATCACGGCAAGCGCGGCTTCTTCGGCTGGTTCAACCGCATGTTCAACCGCAACGCCGAACGCTATGAGCGCGGCGTGGGGCGGATCCTGCACGCCAGCGGCCGCTACATGGTGATTTATCTGCTGTTGCTCGGCGGCATGGCGCTGCTGTTCATCAAGCTGCCGACCTCGTTCCTGCCGCAGGAAGACCGCGGTATCTTCACCGTACAGGTGCAACTGCCGGCGGGCTCCACCCTGCAGCAAACCTCTAAGGTGGTGGAAAAGGTCGAGCAGTACTTCCTGACCGAAGAGAAACAGGATGTGGTGTCGGTGTTCGCCATCATCGGCTCCGGCCCGGGCGGCAACGGCCAGAACGTGGCGCGCCTGTTTGTGCGATTGAAAGACTGGGATCTGCGCACCTCGGGCGCCAACAGTTCGTTCGACATCATCGATCGCGCCACGCTGGCATTCAACAAGATTAACGAAGCGCGGGTGATCGCCAGCAGCCCGCCGGCGATCACCGGCCTCGGCAACTCCTCCGGCTTCGATATGGAGTTGGAAGACCACGCCGGGCTCGGCCACGCCAAGCTGATGGCGGCGCGCGATCAGCTGCTGCAGCTGGCCGGGCAAAACCCGCTGCTGTCGCGCGTGCGCCACAACGGCCTGGACGACAGCCCGCAGCTGCAAATCGATATCGATCAGCGCAAGGCCCAGGCGCTGGGCGTGTCTATCGACGACATCAACAACACCCTCTCCACCGCCTGGGGCTCGACCTACGTCAACGACTTCGTCGACCGCGGCCGGGTGAAAAAAGTCTACGTGCAGGCCGCGGCGCCGTTCCGCATGCTGCCGGATGACATCAACAAATGGTATGTACGCAACAGCGCAGGCGGCATGGTGCCGTTCTCGGCCTTCGCCACCTCACACTGGGAGTACGGCTCGCCGCGGCTGGAGCGCTATAACGGCAGCTCGGCGCTGGAGATCGTCGGCGAGGCGGCCAACGGCGTCAGCACCGGCACCGCCATGGCGGAAATGGAGAAACTGGTCAGCCAACTGCCGACCGGCTTTGGCCTGGAATGGACCGCGATGTCCTATCAGGAACGGCTGTCCGGCTCGCAGGCGCCGGCGCTGTACGCCATCTCGCTGCTGGTGGTGTTCCTGTGCCTGGCGGCGCTGTATGAGAGCTGGTCGATCCCGTTCTCGGTGATGCTGGTGGTGCCGCTGGGGGTGATCGGCGCGGTCGCCGCCACCTGGCTGCGCGGCCTGGAGAACGACGTTTATTTCCAGGTTGGCCTGCTGACCATCATTGGGCTGTCGGCGAAAAACGCCATTCTGATCGTCGAGTTCGCCAATGAGCTGAACCATAAAGGGCAGGATCTGATGTCCGCCACGCTCGATGCGTCACGCATGCGTCTGCGGCCGATCCTGATGACCTCGCTGGCGTTTATCTTCGGCGTGCTGCCGATGGCCACCAGCAGCGGCGCCGGTTCCGGCAGCCAGCATGCGGTCGGCACCGGGGTCATGGGCGGCATGATCTCCGCCACCCTGCTGGCCATTTTCTTCGTGCCGCTGTTCTTCGTACTGGTGCGCCGCCGTTTCCCGGGTAAAGCGCATCCGGCAGGCAATACGACGGCCGCCGGGGACTGACCCGCGGGATATAAAAAAAGCAGCGTCGGGTGAACCGATGCTGCTTTATTTCAAACGATAATCTCGTTCCCAAGGTGTTTCAGTGACGCTCCAATGACTCAACCTTGCCATCTGCTTCAACGCTGTGTCAGTTGCCCAACATCTCATCAATGAAGTCTTTCCAGTTTCCTAATTCACGATCAACCATAATACTTTACAACCTCAATTATTTGACGAAGCGGATTCTACGCCTGTTTTTTGACCATGTGAAGGGAAACGGGAACGATGCCGGGCCCGGAAACCGGGGTTAGCGCACATTTTCGTATTTATCTGATCAATACTCAGTGCAGCTATTCCCTTGTGATATCAATTTCTCCACGATAGCGTGTAAAAGGTATAAAAATACGCCAATGGAGCGCCGATCATGTCCACCTCTTTGTCTCTTTCACAGCTGAAAACGCAGGGCCGCTATCAGGAAGCCACTGCACTGGCGCTACGGCAGCTGGCAGCAGAACCGGAAGCGGCGATGCTGCACTTTCAGCTGGCCTGCCTGTATGACGTACAGGGTCTGGAGCAACAGGCCATTCCCTGCTACCTCGCGGCGCTGGCCCGCGATTTGCCGCCCGCCCAGCGCCGCGAGGCCTGGCTGGGCCTCGGCAGCACCTACCGCGCCCTGGGAGAATACCCGGCTTCGCTACGGGCTTTCGACGATGGCCTGACCGAGTTCCCGCAGGCCAACGAGCTGATGCTGTTTCGCGCTATGGCGCTGTACAACCTGGGCGAAAATAAACGGGCCGTGGCCGATCTGTTGTTGCTGTTGGCGGACACCTCGTCAGACCCCGACATCCGCGGCTATCAGCGCGCCATTCGGCACTATGCCGCCGATCTCAATCTTATTGGTTAGAGGAAAACGATGGAAATTGTCACCGATCTGAACCGCCGCGCCATCGACTGGCAGCGGCTGTGCGAATTGCTGGAGGCAGCCGGACTGGGCAAGCGCGATCCACACACCCTGCGGCGCGTTTACCAACACAGCCAGTTTTGCTATTGGGGGTTTATCGGCGACGAGCTGATCGCCACCGCGCACGCCATCAGCGATCTGACCTCGGTCGCTTACCTGGCCGACGTGGCGATCGATCCGCGCTTTCAGGGACAGGGATTGGGGCGCCGGTTGATGGATCGGGTGATGCAAGACCTGGCGCCGCTCGGCAAGATTTTCATCTATTCCGTCCCGGAAAAGCTGGCCTTTTATAAAAAGTACGGCTTTCACGATTTGACCACCGGCATGGTGTATGCGGACGGCGCCTCTCTGCAGCGCCTGCAACAGGGAGGCTACGTGCGTTAAACGCGCTTCACAGGGTTTTGCTCATAAAGATACGGCTAGTCCCCGGCGGCAAGCAAGGCACTTCGCCCATACGTTGCCAGCCATGCCGTTGATAAAAGTCCGGCGCCTGAAAGCTGATGGTGTACAACACGGCGGAAAGGCAACCGCGCCGGCGACCTTCCTGTTCGAAGCGGCGCAACAGTTCGCTGCCCAGCCCCGCGCCGCGCAGCGCTTCCGGCAGATAAAAGAGATCGAGAAACAGCAGCCCTAACGATGAACGCCCGGTAATTCCCCCCAGAACCTCCCCACTGTCGGGATCTTTTACCACCACCGCCAGCGGCAGACGATCGCCGTAGCCGATCTGTTGATCATTAAAACGGTCCAACCCCTCCGCAATACAAGACGTTATTTCCGGCGTTACCCGATCGGAAATTTCGATATGACATTCTTTCACGCCAGCTCTCCGTATCAACCGCCCACATTACGCGCTGTTCGTCGCTCAAAACATCGCATTTTCTTTGTTTAGATTTATCTTTATCTCAATTTTAAACCGAATTTCCGCATAAACTCATAGACTGTCTTTCCACCGTTCAAAATAAAACCGCCATCGCGGCAAGAAAACAAGAAATATCTTAGTTATTAACCCATTAACGAAATCAGCCACGCTACAAGCATCGATAAAAACGATCGAATTTACTTTTGTGATAGGTGACATCTATGTTAATTCCTTTTAATAACCTGAGTATTAATAGAGGATTTCTATTCTATTAAACCGTCTCCGGCCAAAGGGCCGGCTAAAAAGCAGATTTACTCTTTATAAATCATGTTAGTATATGAGACTTTCCTTATTTGCCGCCGCCGAGAGAGGGCTTCTGCCTACGCGACAAGATAAGTTCAATGTGAAATTATTTAGATTGTTTCTTTTTTTATGTTTTAAGATATCGATCCTCACCGGGAAATAGAAAGTAAAGGACTATAATAAAATGGAAATTGATATTTTCAGCGATTGTGCCTATACCAGCGTCGGCATCCGACAACTCATTAAGCAAACCTGGGCGGAAAAACGCGCACCGGCCGGCTTTAGCCGCAAAAGAGTCTGCTTCATCGATGTCACCATCGCCAATTTTGAAGCGCGTTACCGCGATGAATATGCCAACCCCAACACCTACAAAATAGTCATTATCACTGACTGCCCGCATGAAATGGTGATTGTCGACAGAAAGACCATTATATTATCAAACCTTATATCATTGAGCCGTTTTAGCCACCTGATCGGCGACTTATATAAACGTTACAGCCACTATACCGAGCCGCCGCAACTGTCCCAGCGCGAGTCGCTTTTCCTCTCGGAATGGTCGACGGGAAAATCGCTGGCCGATATCAGCAGTGCCATGAATATCAGAAATAAAACCGCCAATCATTACAAGTCACGAATAATGAAAAAACTCGGCGCCAGCCGGATAAAACCGCTATTGCACATTACCCGCGTGCGCTGTTTAACCGATCGTTTAAACATAAGAATAAATAAAGAGTAACGCCCTCTTCTTCAGATTCGCATTTGCGGCTGAACGCCTTCGCCGGCATCTCTTCGAGAGCACCGCCGGCGAAGGCCGCCGCTCCGCCACGTTGCCTCTCCCTCTCCCAGGCACCCAATCGCACCTCATCCGCATCGTTGTCTGGATCTCGCCGCCGCTTTACTGGCATTATCTCTGCTATCGCCGGGCGGCGAGAGGGCCAAAGATCGCGCCCGCCGCTCAGTATCGACTCGACGAGACAGGTAGCTTTACGCCATGGCAAACAAACCGCAACAGACAACGCTGACGATGTACGGCATCAAAAACTGCGACACCATCAAAAAAGCCCGCCGCTGGCTGGAAGATCAGGGCGTGGCCTATCATTTTCACGACTACCGCGCCGACGGCCTGACCGAACAGCAGCTGCGCGGTTTTATCGCGCAACTGGGTTGGGAGCCGCTGCTCAATACTCGCGGCACCACCTGGCGCAAGCTGGATGAAGCGCAACGCAACGCCTGCGATAACGCCGACGCCGCCATCGCGCTGATGCTGGCGCAGCCGGCGATCATCAAACGCCCGCTGCTGAACGACGGCAACGGCCACGCCCTGCTCGGTTTCAACGCCGACGCTTACCAGCAATTTATCGCCGAGGTCGCCGTATGACTTGCCCGGTTATCGAACTGGCCCAACAGCTGATTAAACGCCCTTCCCTCAGCCCAAATGACGAAGGCTGCCAGCAGCTGATGATCGATCGCCTGCAGGCGATCGGTTTCACCGTCGAGGCGATGGACTTCGAAGACACCCAAAACTTCTGGGCCTGGCGCGGCGAAGGGCAAACCCTGGCGTTTGCCGGGCATACCGACGTGGTGCCGACCGGCGATGAAAAGCGTTGGGATACCCCGCCGTTTGAACCGGCGATCCGCGACGGCATGCTGTATGGCCGAGGTGCGGCAGACATGAAAGGCTCGTTGGCCGCGATGGTGGTGGCCGCAGAGCGCTTTGTCGCCGCCAACCCGAATCACCAGGGCCGCCTGGCTTTTCTGATCACCTCCGACGAAGAGGCCAGCGCCACCCACGGCACGGTTAAAGTGGTCGAAACGCTGATGGCGCGCAATGAGCGCCTGGATTACTGCCTGGTCGGCGAGCCGTCCAGCACCGAGCGCGTCGGCGACGTGGTGAAAAACGGCCGACGCGGCTCCATCACCGCCAACCTGCACATTCACGGCGTGCAGGGGCACGTCGCCTATCCGCACCTGGCCGACAACCCGGTGCACCGTGCCATGCCGGCGCTGAATGAACTGGTGGCGATCGAATGGGATCGCGGCAACGAGTTCTTCCCGCCGACCAGCATGCAGATCGCCAACGTGCAGGCCGGTACCGGCAGCAACAACGTGATCCCAGGCGATCTTTACGTGCAGTTCAACTTCCGTTTCAGCACCGAACTCACCGATGCGATGATCAAGCAGCGCGTGGAAGAGCTGCTGGAACGCCACCAGTTGAATTACAGCATCGAGTGGCGGCTGTCCGGCCAACCGTTCCTCACCTCGCGCGGCGCGCTGGTGGATGCGGTGGTCAACGCCGTCGAGCACTATTCTGAACTGACGCCGCAGCTGCTGACCACCGGCGGCACCTCCGACGGCCGCTTCATCGCGCAGATGGGCGCGCAGGTGGTGGAACTGGGGCCGGTCAACGCCACCATCCACAAGGTCAACGAATGTGTCAACGCCGCGGATCTGCAGCTGCTGAGCCGCATGTATCAACGCATCATGGAGCAATTGGTCGCATGATCAACGCAGAGATGCTCACCGGCCGCTCAACCGAACACCTGGCGCCGCTGAGCGGGAACCACCGGTTGCAGCCGCAGGCGGTCAACGCCTTTCTGGCGATGCAGCAGGCGGCGCGTGAGGCGGGATTCGATCTCCAGCCCGCCAGCACCTTCCGCGATTTCGACCGGCAGTTGGCTATCTGGAATGGCAAATTCTGCGGCCAGCGGCCAGTATTAGATAAGGACAGCCGCCCGATAGACGTTGCGCCGCTGTCCGCCGCCGAGCGCTGTGAGGCGATCCTGCGCTGGTCGGCCCTGCCGGGCGCCAGCCGCCATCACTGGGGCAGCGATCTCGACGTGTACGACCCGTCGCTGCTGCCGGAAGGGCAAAAGCTGCAGCTGGAGCCGTGGGAATATGAAGAAGGCGGTTACTTTGCGCCGCTCAACCAGTGGCTGACGGCGCATATGGCCGAGTTCGGTTTCTATCGCCCCTTTACCGAAGACAGCGGCGGCGTGGCGGTAGAGCCGTGGCATCTGAGCTACCGGCCGCTGGCGCAAGAAGCCGAGCATTTGCTGACCCCGGCGCTGTTGCTGACGGCCTGGCAAGATAAGGAGGTCGCCGGTGCCGAATGGCTCGAACGCCATCTGCCATCGATTTTTTCGCGTTTTATACGCAGTGAAGGAAAGGAGTAGCTATGCAATGGTTAGCTGATTACTGGTGGATTATCCTGCTGGTTCTGGTGGGAATGGTCGTCAGCGGCATTAAGGAACTGCGCCGCGTCGACGTGAAAAGCTATCTGGCCAACAAGCCGGAGATACCGCCGCACCGCGACAACAACGCCCAGTGGGATGACGAAGACGACTGGCCGAAAAAGAAATGACATCAGGGCGCTCATCGGCGCCCTGAATTTTTAGCGAAAGGCGATCAGCTCGCCGCGCTTGCCGGACAATGCCTCGTCCCAGTAGCGCTGCGGCACATAATAATGCAGCCTTTCCAGCGCGGCGTTCATCATGCCCTGGTTGATTGCGTGCCCGACGTTTTCCTCCACGTCCAGCGTAAAATCGGCGCCGCCGGCCCGTAGCGCTTCTGCCGCCGCGTGAGCGTGTTGCACCGCGATCACCGCGTCATCTTCACCGTGGATCAAATGCACCACGCTGTCGCCGAAAGCCTGCTCAGGCAGCTGGGCAAAACGCCCGCTAAACGCGACCACGCGCCCGGCCAGCCGGGTTTCCGCTTTTAGCGCCTCAAGCGCCATGATCGCCCCCTGCGAGAACCCCACCAGCGCCGTGCCGGCATAGCCTACGCCGCTCAGCTGCTGCCAATGGCGCACCACCGCCACAAACTGCGGCATTACGTCTGCGATGCGGGCCGCGCGGTTCTCTTCGGTCACGTCCTGCACCGAAAACCACTGGCGCCCGGCGCCGTTGCCGAACGCTTCGGGGCCTCCGATGCTCACCACCTGTGCCTGAGGAAAGTCTTTGGCGAAGTAGCTGCCGATCTCCCCCATCGCCACCGGGTTGTCGCCGACACCGTGAAACAGCAAGATCAGCTGCGCCGCCGGGGTCGCCGGGCTTTGGACAACGAAATGCTCATGTTTCATCGATGACTCCTTAATAGTAACCCAACCTGGTGCGGCGACAGTCGTCGCCTCACCGCTGACAGTGACTATACGCCGTTGAGAAATCGGGAAAATCGGGTTTTATTGAGCGAGTTATTCAATTTATTGCAACGACTGCGTCCAGTCGCGCCAGTAGCGGCAGTGCTGCGCATTCAGCTGTTCCAGCGCCTGCGCCGCTTCGTGCCGCCAGTGGCGCAGCAAGGCTTTCTGGCCGCTGACGCCCGCCAGCTCCGCGCAGGCCGCCGGGGATTGCCGCCGTTGCAGATGGCCGCGCAGCGCGGGCAGCGGCAGATTGCTGGCCAACAGCAAACGCTGCAGTGCCCCCAGGCTGGCCTCCAGCGGCCGATGGGCGAAAGCGAACCCGGCCAGCTCGCGCCAATCCTCTTCGCCCAGCGGCGTGTCGCCGTCGTCGCCCGGGATCGCCAGCGCGAGTTCAATGCGCTGCCGTAGCCAGGGCCAGTCGCGCGCCAGATGCTTGTGCGCAGCGTGCCGCAGCGCCTCTCCTTGCTCGCTCAGGGGCAAGATAGCCATCGCGGTATAGCAGCCGCTGCTGGCCTCCGGCTTGCTGCCGATGCGCACCAGCTCGAAACCGCAGGATTGCCAAAAGCGCCACAGCGGCTCGGTATAGCCAAAGCTGACCGACAGAAAATCCAGCCCCTGCGCCTGGCGGCGTTGCCGCTCGACCAGCTGACGCGCGATACCCTGCCGCCGCAACGCCGGCAGCGTCGCGATGCGGGTAATACGCCGTGACCGCAGCGTCGGCGCCCACCACTGGCCGCCATGCGCCGCCAGCGACTGCGCCACCAGGTTGCCGCGCGGCCGGCGGCGGCCAGCCCACACATCGTGCGCCAACTCGGCGCTCAAGCCGCCTTCGTCCACCAGCCACACGGCGCCGACCACCTCCTGCCCGGCCTGCGCCAGCCCGAAGTGCATGCCGGGTGCATCCATCAGCCTGCGCAAATCCAGCGGCGAAGTGCGGTAATGCGCGCTGCTCAGCAGAGCATAGAAACGCGCCAGCCGCTGCGGATCGGCGCACAGTTCGCGCTGGTCCGCCTGGCTGTAATCGATCGTCTGGCCATCCGCCGGCCAGGCGGGCAGCTCGTTGAACAACAGCGCATTGTCCGTTATCCGTTCCAGCGCATCCCCCTGCGCCCAGCGCATCGGCTGTTGCAGGCTCAACGCCTGATAGGAAGGCAGCCCGGCGCAAAACTTCAGCAGAAAACCACGGCCGGTGCCCTCATAGCCCTGCACCGTGGTGGTCAGCAGCACGCGCGGGAAATAACCGATCAGCTGCTGCAACAACGGCGCGGGGATCGCCGCCGCTTCATCCACCAGCAGCCACCCCACGGCGCTGACGTCCCCCTCCCGGCACTGCGCCAGCAAGGCATCGGGCGCCCAAAACTGCGCGCGCCCCTGCGCCCATTCCCCGGCCACCTCAGTGGCGGCGCGGCTCGGCCCGGTTATCCAACAGGTCAGCGGCGACTGCGCCACCAGCATGCCGGCCAGCGTCGATTTGCCGCGGCCGCGGGCGGCGGTCAGCACCCACACGCCGGATTCGGCCTGCAGCAGCGCCGTCAAGATCGCCTGCTGTTCCTCGGTCGGCCGGCCATCCGGCGGTTGCCAATCCTCACGCGCCGGCAGCGCGGCCAGCGTCAGGGGCTCATCCTGCCGCCAGATCGTCACTTCGCGGTCGTCGGCCAGATGCTGCTGCAGGTGGTGGATGAAATGCGGGGTGGTAATTGGCTGCGGGCAATCGCTCCAGCGCAGGCTGTCGCCGTCCGGCTGCTGTGGCCATTGCCGCCAGGGCGGCGTCAGCAACAACAGCCAGCTGCCAGCGCGCAATGCGCCGCACAGCGCCGCCAACGCCTCAACGTCTAGCGACTGACCGGCGTCGAACACCGCGTGCAGCCGTTCCTGCCCCAGCAGTTGGCGCACTGCGCCGCTCGCCAACGCCGTCAGGCCGGGCGGCGGGTTTTCCCCCACCCACGGCCAGTCGCCCGGCAGCGTCGCCGCCAGCCGCTGCGCCTGTTCGCGACACCAGTCGGGCTCACCGCTGAGCACCAGCAGGCGCCGGATGCCCTGTCGCCGCATGAGTTGTTGCGCTGCCTGTAACATAAGGCTGTATCTCAATCCGAAAAAAATGCCGGAGTCAGGCTCCGGCACTTGAGGCGTTAACGGGATGCGAAGGTGTTGCAGGTATTGGGATCGCCGCTGTCGAAGCCCTGTTTAAACCAGGTATAGCGCTGCTGAGAGGTGCCGTGGGTGAAGCTGTCCGGCACGACGCGGCCCTGGCTCTGCTGCTGCAACCGATCGTCGCCAATCGCCTGCGCGGCGTTCAGCGCCGCCTGCAGGTCGCCCTCTTCCAGCATCTGCTGCTTCTCGGCGTATTTACCCCATACGCCGGCGAAGCAGTCCGCCTGCAGCTCCATTTTCACCGACAGACGGTTCACTTCCGCCTGGCTGGCGCCCTGCTGCATCTGGCGCACCTTGGGCTCGATGCCCAGCAGGTTCTGCACGTGGTGGCCGACTTCGTGCGCCACCACATAGGCCTGGGCAAAATCACCGCCGGCGCCCAGCTTGGTTTTCATGTCCTGATAGAAAGACAGATCGATATACACCGTTCTGTCGCCCGGGCAGTAGAACGGCCCCATCGCCGCCTGGCCGGTGCCGCAGCTGGTGCGCGTGACGCCGCGATACATCACCAGCTTCGGCGGTTGATAGGTTTTGCCCATGCGCTGGAAAATCTCTTTCCAGTTATCCTCGGTGGAGGCCAGTACCACCGAAGTGAATTTGGCCAGTTCATCGTCTTTCGGACTGATGTTGGCGCTCTGCTGTTGACCCTGCGGTGCGACGTTACCGCCGTTCAACAGCGGCGACAGATCGATGCCGTAATAGCCGGCCACCAGCACCACCACCAAAATGACGATGCCGCCCTTGCCGCGCACCGGCACGCGGAAACCGCCGCCACCGCCGCCCAAACCTGAAGACTGCCCGCGACGATCCTCAACATTGTCACTTTCCCGACGCCCTTGCCAACGCATAAATATACTCCAGATATTTCCCCTGCTCGTTGAAGTTGCGCCGCGATCGTAAGCGCAAAGGCAGCTTCAAGCCTGAGTGGGATAGGTTTTAGTCATCTCGCATCCATCATTATAAATGGTCTGCCGCGGAGGAAATGTAGAAATTTTCTGGAAAAACGCAGAATAGCGGGACGATCCGGCCGGATCGCCCCGAATGGCGGTGCCAATGCTTAGTCGAGCTTCACGCCGATGCGGCGCGCCACTTCTTCATAGGCTTCGATCAGGCCGCCCAGGCTTTGACGGAAACGGTCTTTGTCCATCTTGTCCAGGGTGTTTTTGTCCCACAGGCGGCTACCGTCCGGCGAGAACTCATCGCCCAGCACCACTTCACCGTTGAACAGGCCGAACTCCAGCTTGAAGTCGACCAGGATCAGGCCCGCGTCGTCGAACAGCTGGGTCAACACGTCGTTGGCGCGGTAGCTCAGCTCGCGCATGCGCGCCAGATGCTCTTTGCTCACCCAGCCAAAGGTTTCGCAGTAGGATTCGTTGACCATCGGATCGTGCATGGCGTCGTTTTTCAGGAACAGATCGAACAGCGGCGGATTCAGCACCAGGCCTTCTTCGATGCCCAGACGCTTCACCAGCGAACCGGCGGCGCGGTTGCGGATCACGCACTCCACCGGCACCATGTCCAGCTTCTTCACCAGCACTTCGTTGTCGGACAGCAGACGCTCCATCTGGGTCGGGATGCCGGCTTCTTCCAGTTTGCTCATGATGAAATGGTTGAACTTGTTGTTCACCATGCCTTTGCGATCGAACTGCTCAATGCGCTGACCATCCAGTGCTGACGTATCGTTGCGGAACTCCAACACCAACAGATCGGGATTCTCGGTGGTGTAAACGGTTTTTGCCTTTCCGCGATACAGCTCAGCTAGCTTTTGCATCTTACTTACTCCAGTGATGTATCCCCGTTGTCTCCCGAGCGCGGCCCGAAATTAGGGGGTATAGAATTGACCTAATGAATTCTTTGGCGTGCCGGACACTATTGTGCCAAACCTGCGACGCAAACGATACCGTATCGACAAAACAAAAAGGGGCCGAAGCCCCTTTTTGATTATTTAACGCTGGTTTTACTGAAGGCAGACTGGAATGCCGCCACCAGTGCGTCGTTTTTCGACTGGGTGAGCGGTTTGCCTTTCGGATCGATGAATTGCAGGCTGGTGCGGTTGTTGAGATCGCCGACCTGCAGTTTGTAATCGCCTTCCGCCAGTTCAGGATCCTTGACACCCAACGCATCCCAATCGCTGCTGCTCAGGGACTTGTAGGTCACGGCGACGGTGCCCTGCGGACGGCTGCGGTCACCCACTTTCATCCCCAGTTTTTCGAGCGCCGCCGGCAGGCGATCCCACACCACGGTGTAAGGGCCGCGCACCACCAGCATCGGCAGGCCGGTGTCATCGGCTCCGCTCTGCACGTCCAGCGCGCCGAAGCGGCTGGCGGTCTGGCTGCTCGCCAGGTTGTCCTGCTTGTCCAGGCCTTCGATCAGGGTGTTGATCATCATGCCGTTGTAGCGCTGAATCTCAGACTGGTCGGTCACCTGCTCGGTCTTGCCCTGCTGCTGCAGGCCAACGCTTTTCACCACCAGCGCCTGCTGGTAGCCCTGCTGCTGCACGCTGATCTGATAACGGCCTTCGTACTGGTTGTCTTCGTCCAGACGGTTCCACTTCACCCAGTCGGTGGTCAGGGTCTGACCGGCGTCCTGGCGGGAAGCGATCGCGATGTTCTTCGCCTGCAGCAGGCTGACTACGCGCGACCACAGGTTCTGGTTCTGCGGGCTGTTTTCCAGCAGCAGCGTGCCGCTGTCGCCGGCGTATTGCGCGCGTGAACCGCTCAGCAGCGCCAACGGCTGCACCGGCGGACGAATGTCCAGTTGCTTGCCGACGTTGCCTTGCAGCGTCGTGGCGGGAACGTCATAGTTGCCGCTCTGCACCGGCAGGATCATGCCGGACGGCGCGTTCAGCGCCTTGAGCGGAGCCGCGTCGAGGTAAGCCTCGTCGCCGCTGACCTGGCGCTTGTAGCGCTGATCGCTGCTGCAGGCTGCCAGCATCATCACCAAAGAGATGCCCACTACTTTTGCTACCGTCGACTTTTGCAATGAATAAGCCATCAAATTTCCCTTAGAGTTACAGCAAGCCGACGCTTTTCAGCGCGCGCTCCACCACCGGGCGGGCGGCTTCGCTCAACGGCGTCATTGGCAGACGCAGCGTATCGGTTGCCATCAATCCCAACGCCTTACAGGCCCACTTCACCGGAATTGGGTTTGCTTCTACAAATAGATCCTGATGCAACGGCATCAAGCGCTGATTTAAGCGGCGCGCTTCGGCAAATTTGCCCTGCGCCGCCAGCGCGCAAAGTTCCGCCATCTCGCGCGCGGCCACGTTGGCCGTCACGGAAATCACCCCTTTGCCGCCCAGTTGCATGAAGTCCAGCCCGCTGGCGTCGTCGCCGCTCAGCAAAATGAAGTCTTCATCGTCAACCAGCACTTGGATCTGACTAACGCGACTTAAGTTCCCCGTCGCTTCTTTTACAGCAACAATATTCTTGATTTTCGCCAGCCGAGCGATGGTCGGCGGCAGCATGTCGCAGCCGGTGCGCGAAGGCACGTTGTACAGGATCTGCGGCAGCTCGGTGCTATCGGCGATCGCCTTGAAGTGCTGGTACAGCCCTTCCTGCGTCGGCTTATTGTAGTACGGCGTCACCGTCAGGCAGCCCACTACGCCGGTATTGGCGAAGCGGGTGGTGAGCGCGATGGCTTCGGCGGTGGCGTTGGCGCCGGTGCCGGCGATCACCGGGATGCGGCCGTCGGCCAGCTCCAGCGTCTGCAGCACCACGTCAACGTGCTCGTCATGGGCAAGCGTTGCGGACTCGCCGGTGGTCCCTACGGAAACGATCGCCGCGGTGCCACTGGCTACATGATAATCGATCAATTTTTTTAGGCTCGCGCGATCGACAGCACCTTTGTCGTCCATCGGCGTAACCAGTGCAACAATACTTCCCGTAAACATTGGCCGTCCCCTCCACAAACAAGTCACTCATGGTACTTTTGCTGCCTATCCAAAAGCAAGCGCACAACCGCGTTGTAAGCGCTTGGCAGGCGGTTTTTTTTATGTTTACCATGGTAACCCCATTAAGCACGACAGGAAGCGCTATTTTGCCTCAGTCAGACGAACACTATCTCGTGATTACCGCGCTCGGCGCCGACCGCCCCGGAATCGTCAATACCATCACCCGCCACGTCAGCAGTTGCGGATGCAATATCGAAGATAGCCGTCTGGCCATGCTGGGAGAGGAGTTCACGTTCATCATGCTGCTGTCCGGCAGCTGGAACGCCATCACCCTGATCGAATCCACCCTGCCGCAAAAAGGCGCGGAGCTGGATCTGCTGATCGTGATGAAGCGCACAAACTCGCACGAAAGGCCGCCGATGCCGGCCACGGTGTGGGTGCAGGTGGAAGTGAAGGACTCGCCGCACATCATCGAACGCTTTACCGATCTGTTCGACTCCAGCCAGATGAATATCGCCGAACTGGTCTCGCGCACGCAGCCGGCGGACGGCGACCTGCCGCCGCAGCTGTATATCCAAATCACCGCCCACAGCTCCGGCGATCGGGACGCCTCAAATATTGAGCAAGCCTTCCATCGCCTATGTACAGAATTGAACGCGCAAGGCAGTATTAGCGTGGTGAACTATCCACAGCATGATGAGAAAGATGGAGAGTAGTGATGAGCCCATTGAAAGCCGGTGACACAGCGCCGAAATTTAGTTTGCCTGACCAGGACGGTGAGGAAATTAATTTGGCCGACTTCCAGGGACAGCGAGTATTGGTCTATTTCTATCCGAAGGCGATGACGCCGGGCTGCACCGTGCAAGCCTGCGGCCTGCGGGACAACATGGACGAATTGAAAAAGGTCGGCGTCGAAGTGCTGGGCATCAGCACCGACAAACCGGAAAAACTGTCGCGCTTCGCTGAAAAGGAGCTGCTCAACTTCACGCTGTTGTCTGATGAAGATCATCAGGTAGCGCAACAGTTTGGCGTATGGGGCGAGAAAACCTTCATGGGCAAGACCTACGACGGTATTCACCGCATCAGTTTCCTGATCGATGGCAAAGGCAAGATTGAGAAAGTGTTTGATGATTTCAAAACCACCAATCACCACGACATCGTTCTGAGCTACCTGCAGCAGTAATTCTCACGAAGCGCAGCGGCCTGCTGCGCTTCGTTTCTTCCCTGTCAGTCGGCCTTGTCTTCCACTTCGACCCGCAGTTCATCCGGCCAGGCATGGATCACCGCCTTCACCAGCGTCGCCAGCGGTATGGCGAAAAACACGCCCCAAAAGCCCCACATCCCGCCGAACACGATCACCGACAGGATAATCACCAGCGGATGCAGGTTGACCGCTTCGGAGAACAAAATGGGCACCAGCAGGTTGCCATCCAGCCCCTGCACCACCAGATAGGCGACGATCAGCGTCCAAAAATCGGCGCCTACGCCCCACTGGAACAGCGCCACCACCACCACCGGAATGGTGACCAGCACCGCGCCGATGTAGGGGATCAACACCGAGAAGCCCACCAGCACCGCCAGCAACAGCGAGTAGCGCATGTCCAGCACGGCGAACACCAGGTAGGTCGCCACGCCGACAATCACCATCTCCAGCACCTTGCCGCGAATGTAGTTGGTGATCTGCTGATTCATCTCGTTCCAGACCTGCCCCGCCAGGCCGCGATTGCGCGGCAGCACGCGGCGCACCGCGTTCAGCAGCTGTTCTTTGTCCTTCAACAGGAAGAACATCATCATCGGCACCAGGATCAGGTAGATAGCCAGCGTCAGCAGGCCGACCAGCGACGCCAGCGAGAATTTCACCACCGACTCGCCCATGCCGGACAGCCGGCTGCGCAGGTTTTCCGCCATCATGTCGATGATGCCGGCATCCACCAGCGCCGGGTAACGCTTCGGCAGCGTCGCGGCAAAGTTATAGAACTGATTGAGCATGCCCGGCAGATCGCTCATCAGATTGATGCCCTGCTGCCAGGCGGTTGGCGCGACGACGAACACCAGCAGCATGGCGACGCCCGCGAACACCAGCAGCATGATGCTCGCCGCCCAGGTGCGCGAACAGCCGATGCGCTGCAGGCGCGCGGTCGGCCACTCCAGCAGATAGGCCAGCACGATGGCGACCAGCAACGGGGTCAGAATGCCGTGCAGAAAATAGAGAATGAGGAAGCCGGCGACCAGGATCACCAGCAGCGCGATAGCCTGCGGATCGGTGAAGCGGCGGCGGTACCACTGTAATAACATCTCCAGCATCAGAGCGGGCTCCTCGAGATTTGGCGGGCGGGCATGGCGATTCCTGTGATGGGCCTGATTAAAGCATAGATAGAACGGGCGCACGCGGGGTGTGCAAAGCACTCAGAGTACTCAAAGTTGGCCATACATCAACAGCGATTTGGCTGAATTTATCGCGCCGGCGAGCGATTGGCGCAAAAATCCGCAGACGCGGCGACAGACTGGGTGAACGGCCCCGAACGGGGCTGCGGCAGATTACAGCGAGGCGCTGATGGAGAGGGGCGAACCGACCGCCAGTGCGAACAACAGCACACAGCCAATCGCGATTGCCGCCGCCAAATCATTTTTCATTGTCCCGTCCCCTGATGCTTAAAGTGATTATCGTCACGAACTCTGTCGGTTCTACGTTGACGGCCTTTGCCGATGCACGTCATTAAAAACCCCCGCCTGGGCGGGGGAGAAGACGTTCTGGTGCATCAAGTATTACAAGGAGGTCATGAGGGATTGCTAACCCTAAATGACTATTTCAAGCTAGGATTATTCCCAGAACATGGCAAGCGATCGCGTCGAGGTTATCCGCACTTTGAGATAAACCTCATAAAAAAATCCCGCACGGCAGCGGGATGAAGGGATGATAACGTCATGAATTTTTTATGCGGACAATGAGGCGGTATTGTCGTCATTTGGCGACAATACCGCGCCGCCACGGCGGTCACAAGGGAAATCTGACTGCCGTAAGGAAATCAGAATTTCCCCAATACACGCGATCGTACGCCCGTAAGCATCAACGAAAAGAAATGGGATTTTCGTCAGACCGTCGCCGGCCAAAAACCGGTAGCATAACCGGCATAATCCCAAACGCCGTAGGGGGAGAGATGAACAACAAGCCGTTTGAATTTGATGAAGCCATCTGCCTGGCCATTGGGCGCGGCGTCTGCGAAGTCGTGAAGATAGGAGACGAAATCAGCGTTTTCTCCCTGCTGGAAGCCATCGAGAGCTTTATCGAACGGCAGGCGCTTAGCGAGAGCGAAGTCGCGGCGGCGGACGACGCGCTGGATCTGATCACCGGTTTGGTCCGCCGCCAGTGCTGAGGCCGGTTACGAGGTGCAGCCGATGAGCCGTTGCTCTATCGCAACGCCGGGCATCATTTGCCGTAAACCGGCAATCAATTCGTCGCCCGCCGCATGCAGCGCCGCCAACGGCATTGCCGGCAGGCTCTCCAGGATGAACCACATCCGTTCGGCCTCGGCGCTCAGCCGGGTTCTGACGCCCTGACGCCAGTTCCAGCGGCGGCAGGTCACGCCGCGATCGTCGCGCCAGACCACCTCCCCCGCCTCCGGCGATTCATGGATCACCGCACCCTCCTTGACGGTATCGAACAGCTCGCTGCCTTCCGCGACGATCAGCCGCGGCTCGCCGACATAAGCCGCGATATTCTCGCCCCCCACCGGCACCGCATAACGAATGCTGACGGCGTTGTAGAGATCGACCACCGGATCGATGCTGGGCATCGTGCCGTCGCGCAGCGCGCGTTTGCGCAAGGCATCGGCGGAACAGGGCGTACGCTTGGGTTTGGCGCCAAACCGCATGAAGACATCGCGCCAGGCCGAGAGATGCGCCTCAGCCCAGGGCGCGTCCTCCTCGCCGAGGGCGCGACAGGCCTGCGCCAACGCCAGCGCCCCCACGTCCGGGTTGGTTATGGGAGCCGCGGCCACGGTAATGCTTAACGCCCGGAATCCAGGCGCCAGCGCAGCGACGGCCGGATCGATTGACGGATCGACTAAAATCATTGAATAATCCTATATTGACCATTTTATTTCATAATATTGACCGATGAGCGAAAAAGTCAACAGACCGACCGAGTTCGGCGCCGACGTGCAAACCGTCAGCGAAGCGGTGTCACACCGCATCAAACAGCAGCGAAAAAGCCAAAAACTGTCGCTGGACGAACTGTCGCGCCGGGCGGGCGTCAGCAAGGGCATGCTGGTGGAGATCGAGAAAGGCAGCGCCAATCCCAGCATCGCCATCCTGTGCAAACTCGCGGCAGCGCTGGGCCTGTCGGTGGCGGACATCGTCAACGTGACCCGCGCCCCCGCCGCCTACCTGATTGAAAGCCAAGACATTCCCACGCTGTGGCACGGCGATCGCGGCGGCTCGGCCCGCTTGCTGGCAGGCACCCGCGGCCCAAACATGATAGAACTGTGGCGCTGGGAAATGGCGCCGGGGGAAGCCTATGCATCGGGCGGCCATCCGGTGGGCACCTTCGAGCTGCTGCACGTTGAACAAGGCGTCTTGAGCCTTGCCGTCGAACAAACCGAGCTCAGGATTACGCCAGGCTATTCGGCGGTCGCCAGAACGGACAGCCCGCACCGTTACGCCAACGAGGGCGAAGACACGCTGATTTTCACCATGACGGTCGCCGAACTGCACGCCTGAACGGCGGCCCAGACCTTAACGCTTGCACAGGAGAAGAACCCTCATGACAATCCCTGCCCCACTGGAGTGGCGGCGTGCTGACTATCTCGTCAGCACCGAGCCCAGCCTGCTGGATATTGACGCCATTCATGCATTTCTGACCCGTTCGTCATGGGCGGAGGGCATTGATAAAGAGACCGTTCGCCAGTCCCTCTCCCACAGCCTGTGCTTCGGCTTGTATCACGGCACCAGACAAATCGGTTTCGCCCGGCTGGTCACCGATTACGCCACCTTCGGCTATCTGTGCGACGTTTACGTGCTGGAGGCGCATCAAAAAGGCGGGTTGGGCCTGTGGCTGGCGGAATGCTGCCAGGCCCATCCGCTGATGGCGACGCTGCGGCGAATCATGCTGGTCACCAGCACCGCCCCCTGGCTCTATGAAAAAGTGGGGTATAGCGCCATCAACTGCCCCGATTTTGTTTGGCAGATCGCCCGACCGGACATCTACCGACGTTAATTTTTCAGCAAGGCCGCCCCAGTTCACACTCTTCCCCCGCGACATTGGCAATCGCGGCGGTTAGGGCCCATGCTGGCGACAAATTTTACCGTTTGCCCCTTTCAAGGAGAATCTATGCCCGTTTCAGCCCGTAACCAGTTAGCCGGTACCGTGTCCGCCGTCGCCAAAGGCGCCGTCAATGACGAAGTGGAGATCACCCTGCAGGGCGGTGAAAAACTGGTGGCCATCGTCACGGTACAAAGCCAACAGTCGCTGGGGTTAACCATCGGTAAAGAGGCCGTCGCGCTGATTAAAGCGCCGTGGGTGATCCTGGCGACGGAGGATTGCGGTTTGCGTTTTTCCGCCCGCAACCAGTTTGCCGGGGAAGTGATTGCGGTTGAGCACGGCGCGGTCAACAGCACCGTACACCTCAAAGCGGATGCCGGTTTTGTGCTGACGTCGGTGATCACCAATGAAAGCCTGCAGGAGATGGCGCTGAAGAACGGTTCGCGCGCCATCGCCCTGATCAAAGCCTCATCGGTGCTGCTCGCCGTCAAAGCCTGATACCGCCAGGCCCGCACAAGCGGGCCATTCAAGGCGCTATTTCAGCGCCTGCTCGGCCAGCAGCCCGAGGGCGATGACGATCATCGCCGCGCCGGAGATACGCCCCACCACCTTCGCAGCCTGCGGGCGCGTGCGCAGCACCGACTGCGAACCGAATCCCACCAGCAGGTACACCAGGCCGCAGCTGATCAAATGCACCACGCCCAACGCCAGCATCTGCATCGGCACCGACCATTCGGCCCGGGCGTCGGTAAACTGCGGCAGCAGCGCCAGAAACAGCAGAAACACCTTGGGGTTCAGCCCGCTGACGCACACGCCCTTGCCGGCCCAACGCAGCCAGGAATCGGAACGCTGATCTTCACCGGCGCCGGGCACCGGCGGGTGCAGCAGCATGTTGAAACCGATCCACAACAGATAAGCCGCCCCCAGCAAGGTAAGCGCCGTCAGCGCCAGCGGGTTGCCGACCAGCAGCGCGCCGACGCCTGCCACCGCGATCGCAATCATCAGCAGGTGGCCAAACAGCAAGCCGGCGACGGCGGGCACCACTACCCGCCCGCGAATGCCCGCCGAGATCACATAGGCCCAATCCATACCCGGCGTGATCACCAACAAAATCGACACCGCCCAAAAAGCGGCGAACAGAGCGAGCGTCATGCCGGCCCCCTCTCAAACGCGCCGCGCCATTCCGAACAGAGAATCATTGCGCTTTCCTCTTGGAAGAAGAACGGCCTCCGCCTGCCGCGGCGGCCGTCAAAACCGTTCAACAGATGGCAAGAATATCCTCAAGGCGTTAAAATGTGCTTTCAATTACTTGCCTGAAACCGGCATAAGCGGGGAAATTTTTCCAAATGGATAAGATTGATCGCAAGATTCTTGCTGAACTGCAGGCCGACGGGCGTTTGTCGGTGACCGAGCTGGCCGAGCGGATCGGGTTGAGCGTCTCTCCCTGCCACCGCCGGGTGCGGGCGTTAGAGGAGTCCGGGGTGATCAGGGGTTACCGCGCCCAGCTCGATCCCGGCAGCCTGGGCTATAACTTTTCCGCCCTGGTGTTCGTCACCATGCGCGAAGGCGATCGCCGCGCCGTTGAAACCTTCGAAAACGCCATGGTGGACATTCCCCAGGTGGTGCAGGCGCAGCGGCTGTTTGGCGATCCGGACTATCTGCTGCACGTGATCGCCCGCGATCTGCCCGCCTTCCAGCAGCTTTACGACGAGAAACTCTCCGCTCTGCCGGGCGTGCAGCGCCTGAGCTCCACGCTGGTGATGAAAACCGTGGTGCCGGAGCGCTCGTTCCTGCCGCTGGGCCAATGACGACGGGAGCGTTGCCGCTCCCGTTTTGACTTCCTTAAGGCACAATCACGAAATCCGGATTGGCGACGGCAAACAGCGCCTCGCGATCCGCCGCCGGTGGATAAATCCACTGCGTATTGATCTCCTGCTTAATCTTTTTGCCTTCCTGACGGGTAAAGCGCACCTGGCGCTCCCAGCCTTCGGTATACAGCGCGCCCCAGGGCCCCAGATCCAGGCAGGTCACATACTTCGGCTGGCTGTACGGGTGAGTCGGCAACCCCGCCAGCTCCGCCGCCGCATTGTGGCCGGCCACCCGGCCAAGGCTCATCGCATGCTGGCAGGTCATCAAGTTGTGATTGCCGAGATCGTCGGTCGCCGCCTTCACCGTATCGCCGGTCACGAAAATGCCCGCCGCCGCCGGCGCGCGCAGGAAGGCGTCGCCGATCACCCGGCCGCTGCCGTCGCGCTCGCCGGGGATCTGCTCGGTCAGCGGATGCGCCCGCACGCCCGCTGCCAGGATCACCGTGTTGGCGGCGATACGCTCACCGTTCGACAGCATCACCCCCTCAGCGTCGATAGCCGAGACGCGCAGACCGGCTCGGGCTTCCACGCCGCACTCCGCCAGCGCCTGGCGAATCACCGCCCCCGGCTCCGCGCCCATTCCGGCGCCCACTTCCGGGGCGCTATCGACGATCACCACGCGCACGTTCTCGTCTTTGCCCAGCGCATCCCGCAGCCGCTGCGGCATCTCCGCCGCACTCTCCAGCCCGGTCAGCCCCGCGCCCACCACCACGGCGGTGTTGCGCGCCGGCGTAGACGGCTTGGCCGCCAGCGCTTTGATATGGGCATCCAAACGCTGCGCGCTTTCCAGCGTATCGACGTTGAAACCGTATTCGGCAAAGCCCGGCACCGCAGGCACGGAGAGCCGACTGCCGGTGGCCCACACCAGGCGGTCGTAGGCCAGCTCAAGGGATCCCCCTGTCGCCTGCGCCACCGTGAGCGTCTTGGCGGCGGCATCGATGCGCTCTACCGCCCCGGCCAGGTGGTGCACGCCGACGGCGGCGAGCTGCGCGGAAATGTCCGGATTCATGTTTTCCAACACCGCTTCATACAGGCGCGGCCGGATGGTGACCGTTGGCGTCGGCGAAACCATGAGCACCTCGATATCGTCATGCTTACCGGCGAGGGTAATGGCGCGCATGGCGGACACGGCGGCCCAAAAACCGGCAAAACCGGAACCGGCAATCACTATTTTCTGCGTCATGGGATGACTCCTTCATACAGGGTTAACCGGGCGATAAGGCTGCCCGCAGTTTTTTCGGATGAACGATGCCGTTCCGCTCCCGTAGCAGGGTGCAGAAGGCCCGCCCGCCCCTTCCGAAGAGGCGGGAAAAAGTGTGTTTGGCTTTAAGGAAAGGCGGTGGTTAGGTTTTGGCCCGCGCCGTTTTGCCGCTGCGCGCGGTGCGTTCCGTCATGCGCTCATCGAGCCAGAGGTTGACCTCACCGAAGAAGCCCTGCGGCGCCTTGCGGCCAAAGCGGGCCGCGACGGCGCCGAGGGTCTGCGCCGCCAGCGCATCGCGCATCGCCTTCTCCGCCTGCAGCATCACCGCGTGGATGGCACATTTTCCGGAGACCGCCCAATCCGGCGGGGAATCATCGAACACCGCGCAGCGCCCGCGCACCTCCTGGCAATCGAACAGCGGCTTGTGCCCTTCGATGGCGTCGATGATCGCCAGAAAACTGATCTCATCCGCCGGGCGCGCCAGCCGGTAGCCGCCGCGCACCCCTTCGCTGGCGACGACGATCCCCGCCTTTTCCAGCTTGGGGAAAATCTTGGCCAGAAAGCTGGGGGAGATGCCCTGCAGCTCGGCGAGTTCGCGGCTGCTGAGCGCGCGCTGGTTATCGCCGACCAGCCACAGCAGGCAGTGGATGCCATATTCAACGCTGGTTGTGATGTACGCCATATGTCCGTTTTCGACCGTCAATGAACCTTCAATAACGCAGACTATATGAGTCTGCGTTTATCTTGTCAATAAAACACGGATCAACTTTGTCCGCGTTTTATTGACAATGCACGCCGCCGGCGACGCAGAAAGCGCCCTTCAAAATGAAAAATAAAACTTTTTTGCCCGATTCGCGCCCGGCTAACGTTTCCTTGTCGGCTGCGGCTGACTATGATGTGATGGGTGCCGCGCCGCGGTTTGTGAGCCGCCGCACTTTCGCGCGGATTGCGCCGTGGGAATAAAGAACTCTTGTCTGCTGCTGACGTCTTAGAAATGATTATTTAAGGGAAACGCCTGACTATGACCAACCGGTTGACCAAAACCGCGTTAGCGGTGCTGCTGCTCGGCACGCTGAACGCCACCGCCCTGGCGCCAGCACAGGCGGAAAGCCAAGACCAGTTGCCGGATATGGGCACCTCCGCCGGCGGCACCCTGAGCATCGGACAAGAGCTGGCGATGGGCGATTTCTACGTGCGCCAACTGCGCGCCAGCGCCCCGCTGATCAACGATCCGCTGCTGAGCCAGTACATCAACCAGCTGGGCAACCGACTGGTGGCCAGCGCTTATTCGGTGCGCACGCCGTTCCATTTCTATCTGGTGCGCAACGACGAGATCAACGCCTTCGCCTTCTTCGGCGGCAACGTGGTGCTGCATTCCGCGCTGTTTCGCGTCAGCGACAACGAAAGCCAGCTGGCTTCGGTGCTGGCGCACGAAATCTCGCACGTCACCCAGCGCCACCTGGCGCGCGCAATGGAAGACCAGCAGCGCAACGCCCCGCTGACCTGGGTGGGCGCACTCGGCTCCATCCTGCTGGCGATGGCCAACCCGACCATGGGCATGGCGGCGCTGAGCGGCACCCTGGCCGGCACCCAGCAGGGCATGATCAGTTTTACCCAGTCGAACGAACAGGAAGCCGACCGCATCGGCATTCAGGTGCTGCAGCGCGCCGGTTTCGATCCCGAAGCGATGCCCGACTTCCTGCAAAAACTCTCGGATCAGTCGCGCTATGCCTCCAAGCCGCCGGAAATGCTGCTGACGCACCCCTTGCCGGACAGCCGCCTTTCCGACGCGCGCAACCGCGCCAACCAGATGCCGAAACACATCGTGCAGTCTTCGCAGGACTACCTGATGGCCAAGGTGCGCGCACTGGGCATGTACAGCTCGGAAGGCTATGGCCTGAACGAAGAGCTGCTCGGCTCACTTAGCAAGGGCAACGTGCGCGAACAGGCGGCCGCCAAATACGGCCGCGCCATCCTGTTCTATGAAGCGAAAAAATACGACGACGCACGCAACATCATTCAACCAATGCTGGCGCAGGATGCGAAAAACGTCTGGCTGATCGACCTGATGACCGACATCGATCTCGGCCAGAAACGCGCGCCACAGGCCATCGCCCGCCTGCAGGCGGCCAACGCCGCCCAGAACAACAACCCGGTGCTGCAGCTCAACCTGGCCAATGCCTATGTCGAAGGCAACCAGCCGGCGCAGGCCTCGAAGATCCTGAACCGCTATACCTTTGCCCATCCGGACGATCCGAACGGCTGGGATCTGCTGGCGCAGGCCAGCGCCGCCCAGGGGCTGCGCGATGAAGAGCTGTCGGCCCGCGCCGAAAGCCTGGCGCTGACCGGCCGGCTCGATCAGGCCATCGGCCTGCTCAGCAATGCCAGCTCGCTGCAGAAACTCGGCAGCCTGAAACAGGCGCGCTACGATGCGCGCATCGACCAGCTGCGCCAACTGCAACAGCGCTTCCGCCAATACCAGCGCAGCTGATTCAACAAGGAATGAACGCCATGAAAAACGTCACGATTTACCACAACCCGCGCTGCTCCAAGAGCCGTGAAACCCTGGCGCTGCTGGAGCAGCACGGTGTCGATCCCAAGGTGGTGCTGTATCTTGAAACGCCCCCGTCGGCCGATGAGCTGAAAAAGCTGTTGAAAGAATTAGGCTTCACATCCGCGCGCGATCTGATGCGCAAAAAAGAAGATCTGTACAAAGAATTGAAGCTGGCGGACGACAGTCTGAGCGAAGAACAGCTGCTGGCGGCGATGACGGCGAACCCGAAACTGATCGAACGCCCGATCGTGGTGAAAGGCAGCAAGGCGCGTATCGGCCGGCCGCCGGAGCAGGTGCTGGAGATTTTATAAATTCGAATTCGGGCGCGGACTGTCGCGCCCTTTCTTTTGCGGTAGCCGCTACAGCCCCAGGATCTCTTTAACGAACGGGATGGTCAGCTTGCGCTGGGCGGTGATCGAGGCACGATCGAGCTGATCGAGGGTCATAAACAGCGTGCGCATCTCGCGATCCAGCCGTTTCAACAGGAAGCGGCCCACGTCTTCCGGCAGCTCAAAGCCGCGCAGTTTGCCGCGCAGCTGCAGCGCCAGCAGTTTCTCTTCGTCCGACAGCGGCTGCAGCTTGTAGATCTGCCCCCAGTCCAGGCGCGAAGCCAGATCCGGTAAACGCAGGTTCAGCTGGCGCGGCGGGCGATCCCCGGTGATGAACAAACGGGTGCGGCCGGTTTCCAGGATGCGGTTGTAGAGGTTGAAGATCGCCATCTCCCACTCTTCGTCGCCGGCGATGCATTCGATATTGTCGATGCAAACCAGCGCCAGCTGCTCCATGCCGTCCAACACTTCGGGCACGAAGTAAGCGCGTTTGTCGAGCGGCACATAGCCCACCGCTTCCCCCTGCTGCGAAAGCTCGGCGCAGGCCGCATGCAGCAGATGGCTGCGCCCGCCGCCTTCACGCGACCAAAAATAGATATAGCTGCCATGTTCCTGACGGACGGCGGATTGGATCGCGGCTAATAGGGATGGGTTCTCGCCCGGATAATAACTGGCGAAAGTTTCATCATCGGGAAGATAAAGTGGCAGTGAAAGCTGTGCCGGCGTATTCAGAGAAGCACCTCAACCAAAACTGGCAGAAAAACGCGGGCAGTTTAACACAGAAAACGGGCGCTGTTGAACCGGCAGGATCTTATGCCGCAATAGTGAGCAATGCCTTAGCGCCGTTTAATCGATTGCGGCTCCCTCACCGGCAAGAATAGTCTGATATCAAACCCTAACCTCATGCCTACGCAGGTTAAATTTGTAATTTAAGTAAAACCTGACCTAGTATAGGTAGGCAAAACGCAATCACCATCAACAAGGTTTCTGCAAGGATATAGACGATGAAAGTATGGAATAAAGTGCTGTTAGCCTCCTTTATCGGGTTGTTGGTTGCCGGCTGTGATGACTCTTCCAAGGTTGACGCCAACCTGGATAAAGCCAAAGACAGCGCCGAGCAGATGAAAGACGCCGCCCAGAAAAAAGCGGACGATCTGACGGACAAGGCGAAAGCGACGGCGGATGAAATCAAAAAAGAGGCCGCCACGCAGGCTGACCAGCTGAAGGACAAAGCCTCGGCGATTAAAGATGAAGCCGCCAAACAGGCGGACGCCATCACCAACGACGCCAAGGCCAAGGCCGCCGCGATCAAGGATGACGCCGGCAAACAAAGCCAGCAGCTGGTGGATCAGGCCAAGGCCATCAAAAACGACGCCATCAACGGCGCTAACGATCTGACCGAGCAGGCCAAGGCGAAGACCGAAGCCATCAAGAACAGCGCCGAAAACAAAGCGCAAGAGTTGAAACAAGAGACCGATGCGGCGGTGAACGGCAATACGCAGCCGGCCACCCAGCAGTAAGCCATACTCAGCCACCAAGAGAGGAGCAGTAAATGGGGATTATTTCCTGGATTATCTTCGGCCTGATCGCCGGTATTTTGGCTAAGTGGATCATGCCCGGCAAAGACGGCGGCGGCTTTATCCTGACCGTTGTGCTGGGGATCATCGGCGCCGTAGTCGGCGGCTATATCAGCACTTTCTTCGGCTACGGCAAGGTTGACGGCTTCAACTTCGGCAGCTTCGTGGTAGCGGTTATCGGCGCCATCGTGGTGCTGTTCGTGTACCGCAAAATTCGCAGCTAATATGACATTGGGGAGCTGAGGCTCCCCTTTTTCACTATTTAACTATACGTCCGTCATTAAGAATGAATGCTGTCCTACCGTCCCAAAACTCAGCAATAAAAATATCTTTCGGCTCTATGCCATGTTCACGGATAGTTTGGTTCAACCACTCCTCATCTTTACTAATCTCCTGCAGCTCATAAGGCCTGGCCCTGCCATTTTTCATAATGATAACTGAAGGCAGTTCATTTCCCTCGCATACCGCAGTTATCTGACCGCCCGGCTCAATTTGCGCATAGACAATCTCCTGAAAGGCGTGAATCCCCTGCGCATGCAGCTGTGAGGAAACGTTCAAGATGTCGATTTTATTTTTCTTGGCTAAAATATTTTCCATCAAAAAGCGGCCGTTTTTTATAATTGGTATCGGGTTGCCGATAGTGACCGAACGAAAGAAGTTGCAATGTTTACTGATTGCATTCAACAGAGAAATTAGTCCTACTCCGATAAGTAATACAACGACATACTGGTACAAAGGGATGCTGTCGCTATAGATAACGCCCCCAATAATGCCCCCGAGCACAAAGTTTCCGATAAAATCTACTGGGGTCATCTGCGATAGCTGGGTCTTTCCCGACAGGTTCAGGTGGGTGATAACTATGACAAAGCCAATCACAAATTTGAGCAAAATATAGCCGTAGTACTCCATACCCTCTTTCCTTAACCGATGTTGTTAATGCTATCAGCTACTTTATCCCAACGGATATAATGCAGAAACACGAATAAAAAGGGCAGCCCCTGGGCTTAATGCCGATCAGTTAAGGATCACTTGAACGATCCTGTCGCTGTGTAAGAATCCGTAATCTCTCTGAGGTTACGGATTTTTTTATGTTGCTGAGTCAGGCTCTTGATACCGTTCTTAAATTCTCCCCCAAAGAATTCGCTGCGCTT
>NZ_JBZXDO010000036.1:0-35327 GCF_058725505.1 Serratia sp. A07 | reverse complement strand
AGGCGGCATCACTGGCGCCGTAGTGAACCGGCCATTTTAATTGTCGCCGACCGGCCAAAATAATTGACGCGAGATAAGCACTATAGATACCGAGCGCTAGCTAGTCCCGTCGCTGCCAGAGTTCATAGGCAAGACCTGAAACCATGAAGTAGGAAACGCTGAGCAATATGAGCAGCAGCACGACACCGCGACCCTGAGCGGAAAACCGGGTGTACCGCGCGAGGGAGAACCAGACCGAGGACAATGTACCGCTGGCACGCTGATTCATCAGGGAGAGGTAATGTAATGACCGAAACGACGCAACAAGCGTTGTACCAATTCCCATGACGACCCCGAAGAGTTGGGTCAGTATCCAGAACCGATGTTCATCCTCCAATCGTTGGAGGTAGAACTCAATGAACCCATAGCGAAAAGCTGCCTCACGTGCGCCGGCAATAATCCCCGCCTGCGCGAGATCGATCAGGTAGATGGATGAGCCCACCGCGACCAGAGGCGTGAAGATGTACCAGCCCCATTCAGGGGTGTTGTATTGCCCCCGGATAACAGAAACGAGACCTGCCGTAAGAATAAAGGCCATGCAGGAAAACACGCCACTCAGCCAGTAGTGCAGGATATCACTGGCGTAGCGGCTGTATCCCCAGATAACCAGCGCCATGACCATAAACGCCCCGCCAATGTATACCCATCCATCCTCCGAAGAGGATGTTCCTCGGCGCTGATTCACCACGATTGTTTGCTTAAAGATGATAACGGTCTGCTGGACCGTTGCGGGTGCTGCAGGTGAAGGCGCCTTGTTAAAACCCGCAAACAGCAGGCCCAGAATGGCGCCCACAAGTGGGGAAATAACGGCACTCAGCACAAGTGGGTTATTGATCCAAGTATCAAACGCGTTCAATCGATGCTCCTTTGCATGCTCATATTGTTTGCCCACCCGGCAGAGAATCTACCGATAGCGTAAGCAAACCCATTGCAGGCGGCTTCTCCATCGGTTTTGCCGCAATTTACCGTACTTCTTCCAAACAGAGTTTCGGCGCGAACATCACGAACTACGCCACCAAACCATTTACGACGGCGGCAACAGCTTGCGCCGAAGCCGCTGGGTTGGTTTGGGCTCCGCCGTGATTGGCCAAGCATGCCGAGCCATTGGGGGGATTTCGGATGGTTCATCGCGCATTTCGGTCATGTTACTGAAGGACACCCTAGTTTTGGTGGCACGCCGTTTCGGCCCAGGCGCCAGCATGGCTTCAGGGCTCCGGTCTATGCCACGCTGGCGTTCAGCCCCGTTGACCATCGACACATGGCCCCAGGAGGTCGCTCCCTCGAAAAAAGTACCGGCCCGTATATCGATCCTTTTCGACTCTCGAATTGGATGGACTTCGACTGTTGTCTTTTGGCCGAGCACCATGCTCGCGAATTGTCAGCGCAGGCGGTGAGATAGCCTGCATCAGGAAGGGGCGTCCTTGTTATTTGAGCCTCCGTTCTCCTGAACGTTCCTATCCAGACTACCTTCGGTTTTTCCCTAATTAGTGTAGCTTTCCCCGGTGTGGCAAAAATAACAGCCATCACAGCGCCATCAAATACAACAAAATACGCTATCGAATGAAACTTATTATTCGGTCTTGGTGTGATGTATCTCCAAATCTGTGATTTGGATCGTTGTCGCGGTTTAATATCTAGCGGTTTCACCAGGCAGCGGCGGCACCGGCATGTTATAGAAGAGGACGGTGCAGACGCCGATGATCAAATAAGCTGCCCCTACGTGTGCTCTCTAATCGGAACCGCCATTCCCAACCGCCTCTAGCCACTGTTCCGCGGGCCTTCTTGTTTCTTGGGGTCAAGCCTACTATCAACGAGAGATAAGCGATGACGAGCTTATTGACTATCCCCCGGCAATAGCCAAGCTTTTCTCCGACGCGTAGCTGCCACGTCCGCTGTAAAGAGTATGGCAGCTACGAGGCTGCGTGCACGTGAGGTCTTTACTCAACCGTCAGGTGGTTCGACCTGGCTTTCGCCCGGCCATGCGGCAGGCGATCTCGAACGCCTGGCGAATAGCGCCGGGATTGGCTTTGCCTTGCCCGGCGATGTCGAAAGCGGTGCCGTGTGCCGGAGTGGTAATCACGATCGGCAGACCGCCTTGGACTGTGACGCCACGGGAGAATCCCATCAGCTTGATCGCTATCTGACCCTGGTCGTGATACATGGTCACCACGGCATCGAAGGCCCGACTGTCACCTTGCACCTTCAGGAAGATGGTGTCACCAGGGAACGGGCCGATGGCATCGATACCCAGTTGCCGGGCGCTTTGCACCGCGGGGCCAATGATATCCAACTCTTCGCGCCCGAAGCTGCCGTTGTCACCGTTGTGTGGATTCAGGCCACACACGCCGATGCGTGGGCTTTCCATGCCGCTGCGTTTGAGTGCGCTATCGATAAGCCGTATGGCCTCAATCACTCGTGCCCGGCTGAGCATTCCCGGCACCTCGGCCAATGCCACGTGAGAGGTCACGCGCGACGTCCAAAGGTTGTCGAGCACGTTGAACTTACAGAACCGCCCGTGGAAATCCAGCAGCTCGGCGAACCAGTGCAATTCGTCGCTGTGAGCCATACCGGCCATGTGCAACGAGGTCTTGTTCAGAGGCCCGAACAACACCGCATCGGTGCCTCCGGCCTTGGTCAAGCGTATCGCCACTTTCAGGGTAGCAAGGCTATAGCGGCCACCGATCACGCTTGCTTCGCTGCGAGGAAACTCGCCTTCGGCCTGCCCGCGAAACGGATAGAGCAGTGGTAGGTGGCGAACACCAGAATGTCGTACGGATAGCGTTTGCCACTTCGGGTAGAAATATGTCGTTGTTTCAGGTCAAAATATTCCGCCCTGTTGACAATGAATGCTATTTCCGGCCGTATCAGGCTCTGCTGGGGGTGCGTTAATCCCTGTTTAAAAAATGAGCCGAATGCCACATGCATAAACGCCGGTTTATAATAATGAACTGGTGAATCGGAAATCATTAATAACTCCACTTTGTTATTTACAATATCCCGATGCAATTTGACCGCCAGTAGATTGGCCAATATGGTACCGCCTGTCCCGCCCCCAACAATGACAATTCTTTTTCGCATCAACGTTCTCCCAGCCGAGGTGAACCGGCTGCATCAACAGCACTACGATTACGGAAGTGCTCCGATAAGACGGCGATAGAAAACCTGCCTCACTGGCAGTCTAGTAACCGCAAAGAATAAATCAAATAGAATAGGGGTATTGATTTGGGCTTTCTTTTATCAACATTTTAATAAGTTACATGAAAATTAAATAATTAAGAAAATTCATTGCCATTTGTTCTAATAGCATCTATCGGGTGGCGATTTTGGAAATGTACTTTCGTAAACCGATGAGCGCGCGCCACTTAGTGAGTGCACCGGTGCATTTGGCCGATTACTCGAGTACCAGGTTTCGGCCTGTCTGACTGCAAATCGATAGAGGTCATCGGGGAGAGGCCGTTGACACTATACTCGCTCTTATTTGCCGGTTCCCCGGTAGCCATTGTCTGTCTGAGCATGCCGAATATCCAGGGCACTTGATTGTTACTGACGAAACATGCTGGCCGACAAGTTTTTTTGGTTAAAAAATTTGCGCCGACTAGAATAATAAGCGTTGCGAATACTCATCATATCTCTCCCTTTCGGCAGCACGCCCCCGGCACAAATGGGCGCCGCCTCGAGACAATATCGCTTTGATTTCATCTGAAATTACTATGATGGTAGGTATATGCCGCAAAAAAAACGCTTGCCGCCTTGTCGCGCCCAGCCAAGACTTCAAACATCGCAGACGTTAGAGCCTAAGTCCTTCTGGCGGCTTCAGCCAGTTGGGATGGCACAACCTATCCTGATTACCCTGAGTGCCCGCCAATACTTAGCGTGTTGCGCATCAGTGTGTCGCCACACACCGCACTAGTCTGGCATCGCCACCCTATTGCGGCGAGGGCTATCTGCTGAGCGACACCCTAGCCATTGAAAAGAGAGAGCTAAATGAACGACGAGTTTTCTGTTGCGGTGAGGTCATTTACGTCCGAAATCCGAAACTAGGTGCCCTCACGCGACGGGCAGCAGTACAGCCATTTCCCCGTCGGGCCCTTGGCGAGCTATCACGCATCGATGCTTCTGGCACTGGGCGGTGGCGACATCTTGCAGACACCGTACCATGACCTGGCGCCGTCCTTGACCACGGGACGACTTGTGTCCGTACTGACTGACTTCGAGAGCATGGGGGCTCCTTTGTCCGTGGTCTATGAGAAAGTTCGCCAGGCCTCGGCCTGAACCAGACTCGCCACCGACTTCCAGTTTAGTCTTGGCAAGGGAATTGGCGGCATAAGGCCCGCGCCGGATGCTGGACGACGCGGCTATAACCCTGGAGCCCGGACTACGAGGCAGATCGGTATGGCAAGATCAAACCTAGGCGCTGGCGTCTGTTATCTACTGTTTGTTGGCTTTTGAATTTCCTGCACGTGGTCGCGTACTGTATCGCCCTTATAGACACCGCGCGAGCGCCGTGGCGCTCAATGATCTTTGCGGCCAGCGTACGGCGCAGTTCGATTTCAGTTTTGAGGTTGTTGATCTCCTACGCCAAGGCTGCGCTCTCTTGGTCCACTGCCTGGATGGCCAACTTGTTGGCCGACACATTGGGCTACTTCTTGCCAGCGAGCAACGTGCGCTGCAGCAACAGCGCTTTCTCGAGCATGTTGGTCAGTGCCACTTCCTCGGAAAGCCAATGCCGTTCGCGCCCCTCGGTTCCTATTGGGGTGAGCTCAAAAAATGCGGCGACCGACGCGCCATCGTCCAACAACAGGCTCTGGGACCGTGGCAGGTACTCCGCCCAGGGCAGCATGTCCGCAAAGGATGGGGCGACGTCGTAGAGCTTCTGCTCGTCATGCAGCGTGGCGTACTGGCCCCGTCGGGAGACACCTGGCTCGGGAATGCCTGCAGCCGCCAGTGTCTCGGCATGCTTGTGCCAAGCGTCTGCCTGGTCTGGCTCACGAGCCGGTTCTGCCGGACGCCGAAAGCGCTGGCGCCAGCTCGTCATTGGAGCCCCCGAGCGAGAGCTGGTTGTCCTTTGAGCCGCAAGAGAGTCGGAAGGCGTGGGTTCACGATGGCAATTCCGATGGCATTGGATGTTGCCCAGTGTCGCGGGGAGGCCCGCTCGCGGCTGCCAACAATCCGATACGTGGGGCAACCGGATAGTCCAGATGGCGTGAGAGAGGATGGGGCCTCCCCTCTGTGATAGGTGTGCCCCCCGATTTGTGATGAGGACCGGCAATTTTGAGTTAATTCTGATTCACTGTGGATTGATGGCTTGAATGGCAAGGTAAGGCCCAACAAGTGAGAATTAATGATCTTGAGCTGCATGGCGCATAACTCTATAATGTTGTGAGTTATGTCGCCCAATATGCGAGAAGGCACATTATGTTGGATTTAAGCTTCAGCAAGCCGAGTGAAATCGTCAAACTGCTCTGTGAACGCCTCCGTACGGAGCGGCTGGCACTGCAGATGACGCAAGTTGATGTGGCAGCCCGCGCCGGCGTTGGGGCCAATACCGTGTCCAATCTGGAGGCGGGACGCAATGTGAGCTTCGAGACGGTGGTCCGTGTGGCAATGGTGCTCGGGCGGAGCAAGGAATTCGAAGGGCTCTTCTTACCAAAGCTGGATAGCCTTGAGGACATTCTTCGGTACGAAGAAAGCGCTAAGCGTAAGCGAACCAAGAAAGGAACCAGAAATGATTGAGCGAGTAGACGTCTACTACGACGGCTGGGGCGAACACTGGTTGTGGGGCTCTATGGTTTCCACGACGGCGGTTACGGGGCGTCCATTGGTTGTGTTCGAGTACAGCGATGAAGCGAAGAAAAAGGGTCTGGAGCTTTCTTCCTACACGCTTCCTCTGAATGGACCCAAGCTACGCAGAGACTTCCCGCCGCATCAACTGGGGCTGCCCGGACCAGTCTATGACTCGCTACCTGATGGTTGGGGCATGTTGTTGATGGACCGTCTTTTCAAACGGCGAGGTTTCAACGTGGCGCGCATCGGGCCGCTGGAGCGGCTCGCATACATTGGCAACAATGCGATGGGCGCGATGTCATTCGAGCCCGTGGCTCCTGAGGTTCAGGGTGCGCAGATCGAGATCCCCCTTGATCAGCTCGCCGCCGAGGTGCAAGAGGTCCTTCAAGGTGAAGGCGAGGCCTTCCTTCAGCAGTTGCTGCAGGTCGGTGGTTCTCCGCAAGGGGCCCGCCCTAAAGCCCTGGTCTATCGTGATCCTCGTTCCGGCGTCTTTACCACCGCCGCAGTGGCCGGCTTCGAGGCCTGGCTCATCAAGTTTCCGGCACACCAGGAACACCCCGAGGTTTGTGCCATCGAAATGGTCTACGCCGAGTGCCTGCGCATGTGCGGTATCCAGACCCCGGACACGCAGCATTTCACCTTACCCAATGGGATGGCTGCGTTCGCGTCCAGACGGTTTGATCGACAGGACGGTCAGCGCGTGCCTATGCAAAGTCTTGCCGCGTTCACGGGGGCCGACTATAGAAGCCCGGGCGTGTTGGACTACATGAACTTCCTGCGTGCGACGCACATGTGCACCAATGATGTACGCGAAAAACGGTTGGCGTTCGAGCGAGCCGTCTTCAACGTCGTATTCAACAATCGAGACGATCACCCCAAGAACTTCGCCTACGTCATGCAGCCTTCCGGAGACTGGAAGCTGGCGCCGGCCTACGATGTAACGTTTTGCGAGGGACCTGGTGGCTACCACCAGATGGACGTCATGGGAGAGGCACTAGAGATCGACCGGGCAGCGTTGCTGGGTCTTGCGAAGGAAGCGGAGGTGAGCGCTGCGGCAGCCGGTGCCCTCATTGATCGGTTTTGCGGCGTGGCCAGTCAGTTTGCGACTCTGACTGAGAATATGTTCCCGCGTATGGTCACCCACGAAACCCTGAGCACCATTCAACAACGCATCGACGCGAACATCGCTTTGCTGCGCTAAGGCCGGGCAGTTCTTTAGGGCATGGGCTTTGCGGGCCCCATAACAATCGGATGTGTACCGGCGTCATCGATCGCCGGCTCCAACCCCCGCTCGCCGCGGCCAATGCCGGCACGATCGACGAGGAAACGTTCACGCCACGCCTCACCGCTGGCCCGCTTTCCCTCATTCTCCATACTCGTGGTGTACCGCATAAGCCACAGGTGCATGTACCACTGCCGATCCTCAGCATGCTTGAGGGCAATGTCGTGGAAACGCTGGTAGAACGCTTCGTCATGATCGCAGTCCAGGCTGTCGCCCTCGTGAGCGACCTCGTGTTCTACGAGGGAGAAGATGTACATGACGGTTTTGAGCGGGCGTGACTTGAGCTGCTGCACCACTCTGGTATTGATCGCAATGTAACTGCTGCCGTCGGTCCATGCTTCTGCGGTAGCCGATTCTCCCAGCAGGATCTGCAGCGTCTTTCCACCCCGAACGCGTGGCCCGCGGTGGCGAATGCCGCCGGTATTGATGGCCGAATAGTGCTGCAGCACATTGCGCAGGGCAGTCCAGGCGCGCCGGGGTTCTTTGTCCAGTGCTTCACGCTCGCTGACCAAGGACGAGTGTTCGACGTAAGCAGCGCTCAGCGTCGAAAACGGGATCAACTCGGGTAGATAGAACCTGCCGATCCCCCAAAACCTCGTATGGTTCGTTTCCACGTCCTCACGCAGATTGCCGTGGATGCGGTCGATGCCTTCACGCAGTTCGTGGGCGTTGTAGCAGCCGAAGCGCTCAAGGGTCTTGGGATGCACGATTACGGCAACACCTTGGCGTGCGAGGACCTCACCTTTGGGAACGTCGAAGCCATCCTCCACCACGGTGAAGGAGCCGGCCAGCCTGTTCTGGCCCGAGCGGCAGCGGCGTAAGAAGTGCTCTAGGGAGATATGGCGCTTCCCGGGCAGAATGGTGATGACTTCTTCTTCACTGTAAATGCGGGCGATCTTCGGGTCGCCGGAAAGCAAAGTGCGTGCAGATTTTTCCCGTCGCGCTTCTGTCTTGCGGTGATCGCCCAGACGGAATGTGATGGCATCCGCCATTCCACCGAACTGCCTGGCCATGGCTTTCCACACCGGGCAGGTTTTGCGCAGAATCTCAGTACGGGACACGTTCAGGTTGATGGCTTGTTTGGCTACGATGAGAACCTCTCACGACCGAAATCGATTCGCATTGCTTGGCACCGAACCATAAGAGTCGATTCGTGCACCCACTCAATTTATGCAACAACGCCGCGTAGGGCTAAATGCGCTCTTGCAGAATGCGCCACAGGTGATGCCAATTCGTCTCTGTCCGTCACGTTAAAACGATATCATGTGTGCAATCCTCATTGCTGCGGGAACTCGGCCCCGCATTACCCACGAGCCATCGGTGGAGTTGTCTGCCACTCGTCCGCCGGCGGTGATGCCAAAGTTAACACCACCCGAGCCGCGAGAGGCTGAGCTTTCTTCGTTTCAGCCTGAAAGCGCTGCCCGGTTGGAGGCCTATGAGGCTTCGCAAAACCTGCCAGTTACTACCTTTCTTTGCAAAACTAGCCGGTAAGTCGTGTGATCAAGTCAATCGTGATATCAAAGCGGGGAGGTTATTGTCGTTTACGATCGGTAAGTGTGGTCAACGAATTCCAGATTGGCAGCTCGACCCTCGGCATCAACCGTTTGTGCAGGCTGTATTGGCGCGCGCTGGTCGTCTTGATGGCTGGCAAATCTATAAAGCCTTGAGCGAGCCAGTTGATGGGATTTCGGGCAAGACCCCATTGGAGTTGGTCGCGGTAAACCCGACCGTGGCTGTGCAAGCGATTTTTGATGCTCTTGGGCTCGTCCCTTAGGTTACGTTCAATATGGTTGGTGATGTTCTGTTGTGAGAGCGAACATTGCCAATCTTCTAATCTATAGCACCTGTGGACATACGGCTGTTTTAAATGAGCTTTATCGGTTAATTTGAATGGTCATGCTACGGTGAAGCTTTTTTGATGGGGAATAATTTTGTGAACTCAGAGTTTAAGTCAAGCATGCCTGAAATCGAGACTGTGTTTCGGCATTGCCCGTTGAAATGCTTGAACGCATGCAGTATTTACGCAAAATGTTGGTGGCGTTGATTTCAAGTCTGAATCTGCAAGATAAACGGGTTTCTAGCTCTGCGGACTTGGGCCTGCTGCAGGATATTGTAGATACGGGGAGGTTAACGGCGGACGATACCGATGCCGTGCTGCGATACCAGATATATCCTCTGGTTTGGTGTGGTAACCATGTTGCTCAGGCGTATAGAAGAGAGGGAGATTATCGATGTTTTCCATATGGCCAACTGGTTGAAGGCCTTTGTCGAAGAACAGGCTCACTGCTATCAGTAAATTGCTGGCCGACAAGCAGAGTTGAGACTTTATTAAGGTTAAGCCTGTAAATTGGATAAAATCGTATTTGGCACGCAAATTATATAAAAAATTTGAATGGTTTTTGAAATCGGTATGAATTGAGTTTTTCGTGCTATTCCACAGTACTTGGAGTTTTACGAATATAATGTAAAGAGGTTGCCGTCATACCGATGCTATTTTTCAGGGAGGATAATTTAATGCATTGGAATTGTGGAAGTTGGCGGAGTCGTGTGTGCCTGCAAGCCTGGGGATGCTTGTCGCTGTTGCTGGCGGGAACCTCTATGGCTGCTGAAAAGCATTACCTGCAATTGAATGGTCGTCTGGTCGATGTGCCCTACCAGTGGCAGTTGCCCGATGGAGAGGTGATCCGCAAGGGCGTAAGCGATCAAGATGCTCGGGTTGCGGTGGTTCCGCGTAAAGGCCGCGAGGATTACGTGCTGGAGACGCTCTGGGATCGAATCCCGGTGAATGTGCCGGCACGGTGTTGGAATTTGCGGGCAGAGGAGTTCGAAGATTGCGTGAGAATCGGGCCACGAGAGGATTCTGCGCGGCAGCGAGAAGAGGATTTAGAGTTCGAGCGACAGGTTGCCGCACGCCAGCAGAACCGAGAAGCGCGCGTGGCTTGGGCGAGTGAGCAAGTCGGCCTCGACCGGGTGTCACGTATTCTCGAAACCGCGCTGACAGAGCATCGGCGTTGGCTAGCCTCGGGGGCTGGGTCGGGTACGTTTCTTTGCCACCGGCTCAAAGGGGCTTTGGCTGCCATGCCCTCGCAGGAAACCTTGCCGCGTCATGACATGATGGCCGGTAAGCGTGATGCGGTCGTGGCATATGTGCAGGCTGCCCAGAGTGGTAACTGGCGCGCTGCAGCCGGGTTGTTCGACGCGATGATAGCGGACGAGGATTTCGAGTCCGCCCGTGTGATCGTGGCGTGGCTGCTTAAGCAGAATATTCCTGCTGGCTACAACAAGCTCAGTACATGGCTGACGGCGATGTCCGGATACGATGGCGGATCCGGCAGCGGCACCGCGCTGATTGAAAGCCTGCGCCGGCATGCGGCATGGGAAGGAGATCCGGTGGCGCAGATGGATCTGGCGAATCTGCTGGAAAACGCGGGGGACAAGGCAAATGCTACGCGGCTGCGCGAATGTGCTATTGGGCAGAACCCAGAGCTGGTGAGGTAAGGCGAGCGATATCGCTAATTACTCCTGCACGTCAGCAGGAGCGCTGAGCGGATTTTAGGTCGCTCTCCGATCGGGGCTGCTTATACCGATCTACAGGCCAAGCCATTCTGACGGAGTGGCTCCATTGTTTAACTATCGGCGGAGAGTCTGGTTATGGGCAGGCAGCCCGGACGCTCAGGCAGAACATAAAAATTAAAGGAATAGTACCGTGAACGGAACTCACCAGCACTTAGACAGCATCTACACTAAGGCTTATCCATCAGACTGTTCCTGCGGAACAGGACTGATCCTGAGGCCCGTTGGTGGTTATTCCGAGCCGAAGTGGTGGGCAGGGCCATGAGGCGTCCGGTGTATTTGTTCTGGGGAGTGCTGGATCTGTTTTACGTGATCCGATTCCTCTGGCTCCAGATTGCTGCAGGCAACATTCCGCTGTATCACGATATTCAGGCTTTCGGACAACTCCACGAGCCAGGCGGTTACGCCGCCATCGTTCTCGGCCTTTCCCTGCTGCTTACCGTATCTATAGCCGGCTCGGCCTATCTGTTTTTATGCAGCAGCCGCTATGCCAAGCCGCTGGCCTATGCCCAGCTGCCGTTGCGCCTGCTTTTGGCGGTGCCGTCGCTATCGTTCCTCCCGTGGTTGCTGCATCTGGGCGGCACTTTGAACCCGTGGCTCAATCTTGGCCTGCTGTTGGTCTCTGAACTGCTGAAGTTCATCACTTTATATCGCATCCGACCTTAATCGAGGAAAAGAAAATAGTTTACTCCCCGAGAAAGGGGCGGCGGAAAAAGAATTATTACGAGAAAAGACCAAGCTGTCCGATGAGGTTGATCAATATCTTGCTGCAGATTGTTCAATCATGCCAGCCCAAGTAATGGGATAGGCGCCATAACGGGGCATGGAAAGATAGAGGCCAATTCAAGGCTCATGCCCGCCCATTACTTCGTCCGATAATTACCCACGTACCAGTCGACCAGGCCATACATCGCTAGCACCGCCATTACTATCAAAACCAAAATAGTTAAAATGATAAAGCGAATAATATTCATAATTTCCCTATATGATAGTCTAAAAAAAGTAACGAATTTCAATGAGTGTAAGTTCGTCGCGGATTTATTATGCTGCAGTCTGTTCTTGATAGATAATCAATTGGTGTAGAATGGAAGTTTTTAATAAAAAATTCATCCGGAATGATTCAAGGGTAACGTCTCTCTACCAAGTTTCATCTCTACCAGAAAGAATATCGAACCTCAAGTGTGAATTTATTTTAAGAAACCTTATCCTTTGTTTTTTCATCTTTCCAACTTGCACCTTCCCAAGAAACTTGATATTGAAGCCATGGCGTTCTCATTGAAAGGCGACACGCTTCGGATCTACGGCCGAGGCCAGAGTGGCGGCCCATCCAGCACACTCATCGCCTGGGCCGTGCCGGCGGGCCGGTCGACGGCGTGAAAGACAGGAATATTCCGGACCAGCTGCGCCGCGGGCATGCGCATGGGTGCAGGTCGCCGGTATCCGCTCGTCGAAACGCGCGATGTCTGATTTTCCTCGAGAGGGGCCATGGCCGGGTGGATAGCAGCCAGGTAAGAACTGAGGCGGCGATCCAAAGCAGTGCTGTCACTACGGCGATTGTCGCGCCTGAGCGTATTCTGGGGGAAAGCGGTCGGTGGCGGAGAGGCGGTGCCGATGATGTGCTGGTAACGCCGCGCAGTATCGCCGACTGGCTGCGGCTGTTGCCTAACGCGCGACATGCCGCCCACTTGCTGCAGCCGGCAGAGGTTGATGGCTGGGCGATCGGGCATATCAACATGTCCAGGCCAGCCACGCCGCGCTTTGGCCGCGGCTAATCGCTGGATTATCGGCAAAGTGAAGTGGTCTTTCGGCATGATTAAAGAGCGTTTGCGGTAGAGTTTATCATCGGCAATATCTCTGCGTCGGGTAAGCTTTCGGCGAAGAAGATGTTCGGTGAGTATGGTATTTATTGCGCTGAGAAAATGGTGGCGCTGGTCTGCGATGATCGGTTGTTTGTTAAACCGACGCCGGGCGGCAAAGCGTTTCTGAACGAATATTCAGAAGCGCCGCCTTATCCGGGCGCAAAGCCTTGTTTTGTGATTCCGGAAGAGAAGTGGGGCGATAGCGCCTGGCTTTCCCAATTAATCGCGCTGACTTATGCTCAGCTGCCTGCGGCGAAGAAAAAGATCTCGAAGAAACCCACGTAAGCCTATGGATTGGGGCGCCCGCCGGGTGGGGGCCTCTTTATTGCAATCCATAGGTTAAATATCTACTGCCGGTATCATTAAGGAAGCGGGAACGGGAGGGAGTATGAAGTCTGGCGCTATACGGCATCAGGTCAGGAGAGTGGCAGGATGCATATTGTTCTTCGGGCTGGTCGCCCCGCCGTTGGGGGGCATGCTGATGCTGCTGCTGATGACGTTTGGTATCAGTGGCTATGTGGATCCCGGGTACTTTAACGTCGGCGATGTGCTGGGAATGCTGGTGTTCATTGGGGCTTTTTCCTATGCGCTCGGTTTTCTGCCGGCATGTTTGGTGGGGGCTATCGTCGGAATCGCTCATCCCGGCATTCGCCGATTGCGGTGGTTTCTGCTGTTATGCGCGGTGCTATCCGCCGTTGCTCCTGGTTTGCTGAATGCCGATCAGCGTATTTTTGGTACGATCGCGGTTTTGCCGGGCACTATCGCTGGGTTTTTATGGTGGCGCCGGAGGTTGCGCGATGCCCCCCATGAGGATGTTATGCACGGTACCCCATCACCATAAGCAAATGAAAAGCCGGAGAGGGCGCGGGTAAGCGGTTCCTGCCGAGAAAAAAGAACCGATTTGCCCGTGAATTCCTGAGCCGATGCATATAAAATCAACATTCCGCTTGCCTTTGCGTCGGCATTGTGAACAGTGCGCCCATAAAATAAGCAGTTGAAAGCGTTAGAGAACTTTTTGCTATTTCGGGGGGTTGCCAAGGTGGGGGGTTTAGTCCATAATGCAGTCCATCGATTCGGCGGTAACGAAATAAATTACTTAAGAATCAGATGATTAGAATAAGCGATTTCAACATCGCCAACCAAAAGAACAAAACGAAGTGGGTGAATCACCGGCTTTGGCCTGAAAAGGCAAACAGAATAAAGGCGCGTTAACAAAGCGGTTATGTAGCGGATTGCAAATCCGTCCAGTCCGGTTCGACTCCGGAACGCGCCTCCAAATTTCCCGAGCCCGGGTGGTGAAATCGGTAGACACAAGGGATTTAAAATCCCTCGGCTTATGGCTGTGCGGGTTCAAGTCCCGCCCCGGGTACCAGGGAACGAAAATACCGAATAATCAAAGCAATAAGCAGTAATGTCGTAACCGCCGAGAGGCGGTTTTTTTGTGCTTTAAATCACCTTTCAGAACATCTTCAGAAGATGCTTTCAGAAGATAAACCCCGAAAGCAGCATACTTATTCATCCTTTCTGATTGCCCACCACTGGCACGATCTTCACTTTTCGATCGTAAATTGCCGTCTGGCTCGCGTTTTTGTGGCCTGATATCGCCTGCTTATCCGTCAGTGAACCGTCCAGATCAGAAATACCTTTCGCTTTCAGGTCGTGGTACGTGAAGTCGAAATCCATATCGGGATTTGCGGCAATTGCCGCCAGCTTTGCATTGCGCCACTGGGTATTAAATCCATCGCGCGTGTAGCGGTTGCCGTTACGCTGGTGGATCACGTACACGCTGGAAATTCCGTCTTTGATCGGCAACGTGTCGGCCAACGTTACCGCGGCACGTAGTCGGTCTGACCAGGCTTTGATCTGCTTGGCGCCGGTCTTGCCCTGGCGGATAAAGATTCCAGGCTCTAGGATCTGCGAACGACTTAACGCAAGTACGTCAGCCTGCCGGGCGCAGCACAGATAGGCGATCTCCATTGCAACCTTCACAGTATCAGGGGCGACCGCATAGACTGCATCGTACTCAGCGTCGGTGATATAGCGTTCGCGAGACTTCTCCTTAAATTGCCTCACCCCTTTACAGGGATTTCCCTTCACATATCCGCGCTCGTAGCTCCAACCGAATACCCGCGACATGAAGGTTTTTTCTCGGTTAGCCTGGGTTTTACTTTTAAGTCCTCGCTTATCCATGTATTTTCTTATGTGCTCCGGCTTTATATTGTTCGGATCCATCTTCCCAAATACAGGCATTACCTTATTTGCATATTTCTGATAATCCTTCTGGGAGTCGAAGGCTAAATCGGTAAATTCAGCAGAGCTTAGGAACCTATCAGCCAAAGTTTTGAACGTTACCTTATCCTCTTTTTGACTGGTAAATTTTTCGTATGCCACCCAGACGGCGGACTGCGTCGCATCAAGAGGGCAGAGCCTTATAGTTCTGCCGTCCGAGTGCTTGAACTCATAGGCGGACCGGCCGCGCGATACTCTAGACGGCATCCAGTTATCCGCGGGGTTTTTGCGCTTGCCGGCCATTTACATCGCCTCGAAATCTGGTTCTTCCGCCACAGGTTTCGGCGGTTCGTTACGGTATTTTACGGGGTTAAGGAAATGCCCCCATGTTGTTTTTGGGTGACCGTCAGGGCGTTCAATAAAAAATATTCCGGCCCGGCGGAGAGCGTCACACTGTTTAGACTTATAATGGTGACCGGTCAACTCAATCATCTCTTCTTTCGTGATTATGTCGTGATCGTTTCGCATGGTCTTTCCTCGGTTCAATCATCCGGGCGATTGCGTCGTCGGTCACACGACACGCCAGGATAATATCTTGGTCACTGAGCTGCGTTTTCCTTACGCTGGCCGACAGTCGGCCGATTTTGAGATCGAAGTCAGAAAGTAGGCGTGCGCCTGGTTGCCATCGCTGCATTGTGGTTGCCTTGTTGTGAGGTGTCCCACAATGCTAGCGATGGCGACGGCCTATTTCTGATTAGGCTTAATCAACTTTGGCGGCGGCCTGCTGCTGATCTTCACATCTGGCGGTAGGTCGTAGATAACCTCACAACGTCGATCCGTCATGATGGTTCCTACGCGACCATCGGGCAGTGTGATATAGGCGGGGATGCCGCGCCGCTGTGAACGATTTAGCATCTGGTTACCTCACCTGCAGCGATGGCTCGCCGATTTCTATATGCGCGCCTTTGACTTCCACGCCGTTCTCGATTGCCTCCTTGATGGCTTTCTTGTCCGGGGCTACCACAGTTTGCACCGTCACCAGTTCATCTGGCAGCAGGTCGGCGTTGTCGACCACCACGCTGGCAGAGCCTTTGCGCGCAGTGAAGGTGTTTGCCGTAGTTTTAATAGAGCTTTTGCCGCTGGCCAGCAGGCACGTCAGCACGTACTTGCGGATCGACTTGGCGCAGTTCTCGAATGACTTTTTGCGGTCGGTCAGACGTTTGATTTCCGCCGCCAGCGTGTCGGATTGCCCCTCAAGATTGCGAACGTGAATAAATGCTGAATCAAGTTTGTCGCCGAGTTGTAGCTCTAAACCTTCCATTGTGTCGGCGATCATTTCTGGCGTTAGTTCCGAGCCATCATATTCAGAATCTTCAAGCAGAGACTGAAGCTTCGACATATCGGCAGAAATAGCTATGGCCGTGTTGCTGTGTATTCTGCTCATGATGCTTTCTCCTCGCTCAGAGCTGCGATTCGCTCATCTTTCAGTGCAGTCAGGCGGCGCAGGCGGCCGGCCAGGTATTGGGCAAACTCTTTATCGCCTTTTCCGTCGGCGGCCTTGCGATGGGCTTCAATCTCACGGGCGACAGAACCGTGAACCTTGGTTGCTTCATTCGCAGTAACCGCGCCTTTGAGGGTCTCGGCCACTTTCGCCAGATGCTCGTCCAGCTCTTCACGCATACGGGTTACGCCTTCGGCTTTCTCGCTGGCGTTCTTGAGCGCAAACTCGGCATCGTTCTCTTGGCGGTAGGCCAGATCGTCATATAGGCCGAGGAACACGTCGGCGGAGAAGCCGAGTTGCGACAGGGCTTTTTTGGTGGCATCGGTGAGTGACTTTTTCGGCGCTTCTCCGTCGCTGATTGGCCCGATCCTGCTCTTGTAAACGTATGGCGTGCAGCCATAAGCAAACACCTCACCAGTATTACCGCAGCGCTTGTACCACAGGCGGATTTTCACGGTGTGGTTTACCTCACACAGATAGCCGCCGGCACCGTTCGGAATGATCTCTTGAACAAAGCTCCCGTCCTGCTGCTTCACCGATCGCATGATCGGGGCGCCATCGTCGTAGCGCTCTTCGATAATTTCCACACCCCAGCCAGTGCCCTGCGGCCCGAATACTTTGGTGGCCTGCATCACCATGTAGGTGCCGTTGATCGATGTACCGCCACCGTTATTGCTGAATGCCTTGGTAAACTTGGCGTCGGTCTTATAAACGCGGTTCCAAATGCCGAGGTTGTCGCCATCCTCTGCCGATTGCTCAGCGATTACCTGCTCAACCTGCGCGGCGCGCTGTTGGAAATCGTCGGATTTCAGCTGACGCACCAGTGCCTCGGCGCGGTCGGCGTTTTCTTCCACCTGCTGCAGTTGCGGGGATTTCTCCGCCGGCGCGTTGGCGTAAACGCTATAGCCCATCTGATCCAGTTGCTGTTTGGCCTGCGCTGCCGCGGCGTCGGTAACTTGCTGCTGCGCCACTTCCGTTTTTTCACCCTGATTTGAGGCGGCAGATTGCGCCGGGCTGGTCTCCGCATGCTGCTGCTCACCGCAGCCGATCAGGCCGTCGATTGAGAAGCGGCCGCCGCCAAGGTTGGCCACCTCGACCGGCTTCTCGTCGCCCTTGCCATAGTTCGCCAGCTCGCCGCATGCAGGGTGGCCAGCAAGACGGGATTTCACAAAGTGCAGGCGTTCGGCGTCGTCGCTGATCAGCTTCAGGTTTTTCAGTCCATCGGAAATGATGCCGTGGCGCACATCGGTTTCGACGTTAAGAATACCGACGATCACACGCAGTGATTTGTCCCACGCACGCCAGGCATTATCGCGGTTGGCGATGATCTCTTTGGCGTTCTTCACATCTGCCGCTTTCGCCTCAGCAGGATTAACACCCATGATTGACAGCGCCGTATGCATGCTCAGGGTGTTGTAGTCGGCCGCACCGCCGGTATTGTCGGTGCTGGTGCTGGTGCTGGTGCTGGTGCTGTTCTGCGTGAGGTTTTCGCGATCGTCAGGCTTGTCGACCCACGCCTGCGCGAATGCGGTGGTGGCTTCTTCGGTCGGCATGGCAGTAGTGTTTTGGAACAGTGCTGAAACCAATTTGTAGACGGATGCGGGGTACATGGCGCCGACAGCGGGAACTGATACAAGCCCGTCGATCACCGCGCGCATGCCGGTATCATCTGGCGTTTCCTCGTCATTGAGCAAATCCACAACCAGCGATAACTGGCTATCATCGATCTCGGCATCACCGTACATCACAACGGCGGCGATCCGAACGTTGGCAGGCTGCGCCATCAGGTCGATAGGGCCGGCCGGCACTTCCGGCTCTGGCTCTTTTGGCGTCCACGCGTTGCCGTCAAACACGTTCTCAGCGGCAAACTTTTCATCGAACTGACCGACAGCCGGACGAGGGTGTCCGGTCTGATCTTCGACAGTTTTCGGATTGAAGAAGTTGTCGCCGCCCTCTGGGTAGGCTTCGTACAGTTTGCCGGTGGCAATGCTTTCGGCTGCTCGCTTGTTTGGCGCATCCAACGCGATCACCAGCGGCACGGCGCCGTTAACCTGGGCCTTTTTCTTAGGCTCAAAAAGTGAAATATAGATAGGCATTTTGGGTCTTTCCTCTGTTAAAAATCGGCGCTGGTCAGGCGCCGGGATGGGTTAAAACTTCTCGCGCGCTACGGCTTTCACGTTGTCGCAATACCAGCTGTAAAGCTCACGCTGGCGCTGCTGCAGGGTGTCAGGCGTTGCCATCATTACGGCCATCAGCAGGCGGTCGCGGGTGTCGGCGGCGGTACCGTCGATGTGGGTGAACACCTCGATCGCCTCGTCGGAATAGCCGTGCGTCGCCGCGGCTTCGAATTGGTCACGCTGTCCGGCTTCATCATGGCGTTGCCACAGCGCCAGCTCGGCGGTCAGGTTATGGGTTTCGATATCCATGGCCGCGCCCTCAGTACGGGAGTTCGTCGGCGTCGGCAGGGCAGTGTTCAATGCATAGCAGCTGCTGAATTTGATCGTCGATCTCGGCAATACGCTTGCTTGTAGAATCGTCCAGCCGTGCTTTTTCCAGCTGCAACGCTTCGACCTGTCTCCCGATGATGTCGATCGGCTCTGGTTCGTTAACATCGACGTGGATTTGGCGAGTTTCAAGCAGCACGTATTCAGGGAACTGCGACATGTCCATGGTGAATACGGAGATTTTTTCTTGTGTGAACTGGCTAACGTTCGCGTGGATGTAGAGCGTGACGGGTATCTGTAGTGCTTTCATAGCAACTCCTGATATACTGGCACCGATCGGTAGTGCCTTGTGGTGGTATCGGTCTTTCCTAACGCCGGGGTGGTTCCCGGCACCCGTTGAAGGTTTGGTCGCCTTCAACCATCTCCCCGGGATGTAAACTCGGGGTAATTGGCCCGCCTAGCGCGGGCTTTTTACTATCTAAAATTAGGTGCCGGTCTTTCCCGGCCGTCAGGGCTGGTTAGGCCCGCTGGTCTTTCCTCGGTTAAACACTGGTCAGGTGCTGCAGTCTATTCCCGCTGTCAGATCGTGGCAGGTCAAGCCTATGGTCTTTCCTGATTTATGCGGTGTGAAAAAATTGCCCCGACGCACAGGGCGAAGACTACACACAGCAATGGTTTTTCGGTTGTGGTGGCCAAGAGCAACGCCCCGAAGCCCCCGGCATTCACCACTATCAAAAAGAGCGATCCTCTCCCGCTATTGGCGAACCCTCTCCGGGATTCGGTACTAACGTTCGCCGGGTGAGATACAGTTTTGCACGCCCGCGCTCTTTGATAGTGGTGCTCCGTGACGTGGAGCGGACGGGCGATGTTTAAGCCTCACGGGGCATTCTTTAACCGGGATTACGCCGTCAACCGGTTTCACTGCCGTGACAGGGAGGGTTACTTGCCGTTCGCCTTCTCCAAAACACACCGGCTGACGCCGGGCGGCCCGTTTCGAATCAAATTCTTTGCCGTGTATCGCCCGGCCGGCGGAACTGTTTCTGAACAACCGCTGCAGGGTTAGTGCGCTGTTGATGGAATTAATATTACCGCTGCGAATACATATTGGTCAAGCGTGGCGGTGATAAAAATATGCGCCGTAGTAATATGTGTTTGATTTATTGGGCAATAAAAAATCAAAAGCCCGCATGATGCGGGCCAGAGAGGGTAGTGCTTATTGTTTTCTTGTGGCCAATAGCTCTTTAAATAACTTATCGAAACCCAATACTTTTTCTTTTAAATCAGACATGTGTCTGTTTTTTTCGCTCTCAGGAAGCCTGTCATATAGGCTGATGAGCTCGGCATGTTCAGGTTTTATAATTTGCCAACCAGGCGCGGATACGTCTTCATGATGCCCCCCTGATTTACGAACGTAATTCATCAACTCTTTCAGTTCAGGCTTGATGTCTTCTGGCTTTACGCCAAGAAGGGCTGCAAATTTCAAAATGGCGTCGGTACCGAGAGGGTTCTTACCGTTTAGGTACTGACTCACTGTTGATTGAGTTTCGAAGCCGAGTGCATCCGCCGCCTTTTCTTGTGTTAGACGGAGTAATACCTTCTTCTCATCCCAAATTTTCCGCAGTCGTTCTGCAGCTTCTTGGTCTTTGATATCGAGCGGTTTTTTCTTCATATGGTAATTTTATTCGCACAATTAATATCGTCCAATTACCGTTACGCTTGATCTTTATATATTCGTAGCGGTAATATTGGTGCATCACACAAACACGAGGAGAGGTGATGGATCTTAAAAGCTATCTCAATGAGAACGGCATTAGGCAGCAAGATTTCGCCCATGCTGTTGAAAAGTCACAAGGCTACGTAAGCCGTGTTGTAGCCGGATCATGCAAACTGGGTGGCGAGGTTGTCATTAAGTGGGCCGCAGCAACTGGTTTTAAAGTTACACCACATGACCTGCGACCAGACTTATATCCAAACCCCCGCGACGGCCTACCAGAACAAACGGCAGCTTAACCATAACCCCCACCAAAATCTGATTAAGCATAATCAAGTTTTGAGCGACAGGAGACGCGAAGTGGAAAACATCGAAATTCTGAAAGACGAAATTACAGCCTGGGCGGCTGAGCGAGGACAGGAACATGTGGCAATAGAGATCAGCCGGATGTGGTTCCTGTTCGGCGCAGAATCGGAAACGGTTCGCCTTCACCCGATCGAGGATGATTTCGGTCGGGCGGATTGGCGCGCAATCAACAACAACCGTCAGCAGATTTTCCGTTGGCTGCGTGGTGAGTCTAAGGCCGCCCGGGCGAAGGTGCGAGAGCTGGCCGACGCTATGGCCGCGGCTCTGCCGGCTGAACGGCGCGCAAGGTTGGGCGGTGTGTCCGTGCAGTATTTACTGTCGGTGGCCATACGTGAGTTTGCCGCGGCGGTGATCGCCATTTTGCTTGGCGCCTGCGATACCCCTCAACGGATAGCGGGGGCGCTAAACGCTCTGCAAGATACCCAGCGCCTGACCAGCGCGCAGTAACAACCAGATTCTAGGAAAGGCCAATATGCAAACTGATCACATCACATACCGGAATGGCTGGCGCCTTAATGGCGTGCCTGCAGACGCTGCAGAGATTAGACCGATTTTCGAAGATCGCCAGGCTGCCGCGTATGCTGTCTGGGAGCAATACGAGCAGCGCAAGGCCGCACTGCGCGAAGAAAACCTATCGCCGGAGCAGTACCAGGACGCGTGCCGCCAGCTTGCGGACTCGCTGGGGATCTGACGATGAACACTTCCAAGCTTCTGATCAACGAGCCGCCGCTGCTTGTTATGCCGTCCCTCGCTGCCAAAATCGGGCTGAATGAAGCTATTTTGTTGCAGCAGATCCACTACTGGTTGAGCCGTTCTGAACATCGGCATGCCGGCCGTGTCTGGTTTTACAGGACGGCCTCTGAATGGGCTGATGAGTTAGTTTTTTGGTCTGACAGTACCATCAAGCGCACGCTGGCCAGCTTGGAATCTGCAGGGCTTATTTTGTCGGCGAAACTACATCGCGAATTGCTGAATGATCCGTACACACGCACCAAATGGTACGCGATAAAGTATGACCAATTGGAAAAGCTAAGTTGCGTAAATGCATCTGGTCAAAATGACCAAATGGCATCTGGTCAGAATGACCAGTTCTCATCTGGTCAAAATGACCAAATGGCATCTGGTCAGAATGACCAGTTCTCATCTGGTCAAAATGACCAAATGTTACAAGAGAATACAACAGAGAATACTACAGAGATTACTGATGGTGGATCAGCTGGCGCTGATCACCCTGAGCAGCAACAGGCAGATCGGATGGATTATCAGAAAATCCTCGAAACCTATCACGCCAAGCTGCCAGAAATGCCATCAGTTCAAATCCTGACAGACGCACGCAAACGCACACTGCGCAGCTTCTGGAAGAAATTTAAATTCACCGAAACCCGCTGGGAGCTTTACCTGCAGTTCATCGCTGAAAATTGCCGGTGGATGCTGGAAGACCGGCCGAACGGCCGCGGTGGCCAGTGGCGCCGTAAAAACTTCGACTACCTGATCACCGAGCGCTGCTATGTCGCCGTGAAAGAGGGCCGAGCCGATGATCGATAACCTGCCGGCCGCGCCGTACAACATCGACCTGGAGCAGGCCATTCTCGGCAGCCTGATGCACAACACGGAGCACGACAGGGCGGCGGCTGTGTTCGGCTTGCTGAAACCGGAATCGTTCTACCTGGCTGCGCACCGGATCATTTTCACTGAGCTGCGCGCGCTGGTGAACGCCGGCAGACCGACTGACCTGATTACCCTAAGCGATTCGCTCGAGAGCAAGGGCGTACTGGAGCAGGTAGGCGGGTTCGCATACCTGGCTGAAACAGGCAGGAATACCAGCGTACCCGCGATGGTCAGCTATGCGCATGCCGTGCGAGAGAAAGCCGTTCTCCGCTACGCGTTGGAGAAGCTTTACGCCTGCGTTGAGCTGGTGGGCGCCAACAACGGCATGGATGCAGCGAGCAAACTCTCCAGCGTGCAGCAGATGATCACCGCGGTATCCGACCATGCGAGAACCGGCAAACGGGGCGGCCTGCGCGTGGCGGGGGAAGTAATCGGCGAATGGGTGGACGAAATGGATCGCCGCTTCCAAGACCCGGACAGCGCCGCCGGCCTGACGCTGGGGATCGAGAGCCTCGACCGACTGATGTACCCGAAACAGGTGCTGCGCGGCGCGCTGGTCGTGGTGGGGGCTCGGCCAAAGATGGGCAAAACGGCGTTCTACAACAAAGTCGGCGCGCACTTTGCGCTGAACCACAGACTGCCGACGCTCGTTTTCAGTCTGGAAATGACCGACCGTGGAATTATCGAGCGTATGGTCGCGCAGGAAGCTCGCGTGAAGTCTGAGATTTTCTACGTCGGCGCCCACGACGACAGTGACATGGCGCGCGCCATGGCCAAGGCCACCGAGCTGGCCGAGTCAAACCTGATGATCGACAGCACGCCAGGTGTGACGCTGGCGCACATCGTGGCGGAGTGCCGCAAAGTTAAGCGCCAGCGCGGCACGGTGGGGCTGGTGGCGATCGACTACCTGACCCTAATGAAAGCCGAGGAAGCCGAGCGCCGCGATATTGCGTATGGCGATATCACCACCGGCCTGAAAAATCTGGCCAAAGAATTGGATTGCCCGGTGCTGCTGTTGACCCAGCTGAACCGCAAACTCGAAGACCGCGCCGACAAGCGCCCGGTGCCGAGCGACAGCAAGGACACCGGCCAGATCGAGCAGGATTGCGACGTGTGGATCGGCCTGTACCGCGACGCCGTATACACCAAAGGCGCTGATCAGCAGCTGATGGAAGTTATTTTGCGCCTGAACCGCGAGGGCGCCACCGGTACCGCATATGCGCTGCTGGAAAACGGATATATCCGAGACATAACCGACGAGGAGGCCGCGCGCCGGGCCCAAACCGGGCAAGCCAGAGAGCGGCGATATGCCGACAAGAACGAAGCGACAAAAAGTTTTTAACCCACGCCTGACCAGCGTGATATTGACCAAAAGGAAAGACCTATGAGCACTACAGAATTAATTTTCGCGAAAAAACCGGGCGCAGAAGTTATCGATGACGGCTGCGATCACACAGCTCTGATTATCTGGCGCATGAATGCTAATGCCCGGGCTCGTACAGGATCGACATTCGTCTTGCCGCCGGTCCCTGAACAGGTTGTGCCTCCCAAGTATGCCAAAACGGCGACCAAAGCCGATAAACGATCAGTATGCAAGAGAAAATCCTCAAAAGTCGATTTCCCCACTCGCAACCTGGCGGCGGTAATGATGGGTAAAACTCTGACCTATCGCGGCATCATGACGGCCTTGGATACGTATTACCCGGAACATGGCCTGACGCAGCGACACCTGCAGACCCGTATCCTGACGATGATCAACTCCCCTCATGTCGAAATCACCCGACACGAAAAACCGGTACCGGAATTTACCCTCACTCACGTTGACGGGCAGTTCTACGTCAACTCTGAGAATCAGCAGCATTTAGCAAGAGGGTGACCTATGGCCGGGCAATCGGATTATCTACCGCCCGGCTTGCCATTCAATCGAGGCGCCTGGACGCAGGAACAACGCGATTTAGAGCAGTTCGACCTGCGCGCCTGTGGACTGATCCGCGACTTATTCGCGCGCAAGATCAGCCGCACGAAGGTGCTGGTGGCGATTGAAGAGGCGCCGGAGCAATACCGGGAACATTTCAGAGCACGCCTGAATTACTGGCGTGACCGCAGAGAGGGTAAGGGGCTATGAGACAACTAAAAGGCTGGGTGGTGTGCAATTTGTGGGCGGCGCTGTTTTTGGCGTGCGCGATCTTCGGTGCAGCAGTAGCGGCGGTCGCCGCTTTGGTGGTGTCGAGATGACACCAATCAAATCACCAGCACTGCGCTATCACGGTGCAAAATTCCGCCTAGCCCCATGGATCATTGATCACATGCCTGAGCACACTTGCTATGTAGAGCCATACGGCGGTGCAGCTGGGGTGCTGCTGAGGAAAAATCGCAGTTACTCAGAGGTATATAACGATCTTGATGGTGAGATTGTTAACCTGTTCAAGGTGTTGCGCGATCCAGTAAATAATGCTCGATTACGGACTCTATGCGCTCTGACTCCCTATAGTCGCGATGAATTCAATGCAGCTTATGAGCCGACAGAAAATCCAATTGAGCGGGCTCGCCGAATGGTTGTTCGTGCCTGCATGGGGTTCGGGGGAGCTGCTGCTGTTGGGGGGCAGTCGGGGTTTAGAAGCGACAGCAAGAGGAAGTATGCAACGGCATCCCATTTATGGGCTGGTTATCCTGATAACCTGGCCGCCATTGGGAAAAGGTTTGCCGGGGTAATTATCGAAAACAAAAATGCTATAGACGTGATTAAAGCTCACGATTCAGAAGAAACCCTCTTTTTTATCGATCCGCCTTACCTTCCAGAAACAAGAGTTCAGGGCAATAGATATTACCGCTTTGAAATGGGGGAGGCCGAACACTCTGAACTGCTGGATGTGATTTTAGATGTTAGCGGTATGGTCTTGATTTCAGGCTATGACAGTGAGCTCTATAACGACAAACTTTCTGGATGGAGGAAAGAGGTAAAAGGTGCACGAATTAGTGCCGGGAGAGGGACGAAAGTCAGGACTGAATGCCTTTGGATTAGCCCAAACAGCCAGAAAGAGGAGCGTGCAGCATGAGCATTTGGCCTACAGAAGTTCAGCAGTGCGCATCGTCCGTTCTGCCGGTTCACGCGCTGAGCGGCGAAGAACAGCAGGGCGTCCTGCAGAAAATTAATCAGATGTTCCTCAACCGCGTCAGTCCGCAGGAAATCCAGAAAACGGCGCACGCCTGGGCGCGCCAGAAACAGATCGTTGATTTCCGCCCTGATGTGGAAAACGGGCTGGTGGTTGTCGGGTTTGCCGGCGGCGGCGGCAGCTGCGAGGGCATCAAGCAGGCGCTAGGCTTCGAACCGCATATCGCGATGAACCACAACCCCGTAGCGATGGCGATGCACGCCGTGAATCACCCGCGCACGCTGCATTATCCCGAGGATATTTTCAGCGTTGATCCGAAAATCTCCACCGGCGGCCTGCCGGTGCTGCTTGGCTGGTTCTCGCCGGACTGCCGCCACTTCTCGAAAGCGAAAGGTGGGACGCCGGTAAGGAAGGAGATTCGCGGCCTGGCTTGGGTGGTGCTGCGCTGGGCGCTGGCGGTGCGGCCGCGTTACCTGATGCTGGAAAACGTCGAAGAATTTCGCTCCTGGGGGCCGCTTAAAGCCGATAAAAAAGGTAATTTGTACCCCGATCCAGCATATACCGGCGCCACCTTCCGCGCGTTCATCGGCATGTTGAGCAGCGGCGTGGCGCCAGATTGTCCGGCGCTGGCCGAGGCTTGCGAATTCCTGCAGATCGATGTCGATAGTGACGACGCCCATCGCCTGGTGTCCGGGCTAGGCTATAACGTCGATCACAAAGAGCTGCGCGCCTGCGATTACGGTGCCCCAACTATCCGCAAACGCCTGTTTGTTGTCAGCCGCTGCGATGGTGAAGCCGTTGTGTGGCCGGATCCGTCCCATGGAGCGCCGGACAGCGCCGAGGTGCTGGCGGGGCAGCTGGAGCCATACCGCACCGCTGCCGAGTGCATCGACTGGTCAATCCCCACGCGCAGCATCATGGGGCGCAAAAAGCCGCTGGCGAACAACACGCTGCGCCGTATCGTGAAAGGGTTGAAACGCTACGTTATCGACTGTCCCGATCCGTACATCGTTCAAATCGGGCAAACAGGGTTCGGTGGAGATGGCCGGCAGTATGCCACCGGCGCACCGCTCACGACGGTCACAAGCAAAGCCGAGCACCTGCTGATCGAGCCGTTCGCCGTGAAGTGCAATCACACGTCCAACCGAACCAAGTACGACTGTTTCCGGGGTCAGTCCGGCCGCCTGCCGCTGCAGACGGTCACGCAAACCCATGGTTTCGCCGTGGCGGCGCCGGTGGTTGTGCGCCAGTTTGGGAACAGCACCGGCCAACGTGTCGATACGCCGGTGGGCACGATCATGCCTGGCGGTGGCGGCAAAACGCAGTTGGCCAGTGCGGTGCTGGTGGGTGCCGGCGGCCCTACGTATTCCGGCAAGCCGCGCAGTATCGGTTCGCCAATGGCGACTATCCCGACGGCATCACATACCGCACTGGCATCGGCATCGCTGATCCAGATGGGCTATGGCGAGCAGAAAGGGCAGTCGCCGCGGATCCTGAATATCCGCTCGCCGCTGGGAACTGTCGTTGCTGGTGGCATCAAGCACGCTGTTGTTGCCGCCAACCTGATCAAGCACTACGGCGGGAACTACACCGGCTCCGGGCTGGGAATGGACGAGCCTATGCACACGGTGACGCAGGTCGATCACCACTCGCTTTGTACGTCGCACCTGGTGCAGCTGCGTGGCACATGCAAAGACGGGCGGCCGACGAATGCGCCAGCGCCAACCCTCACCGCTGGCGGCAATCATATTGGCCACGTGACTGCGTACCTGCAGAAATACTACGGCAACGAGAAGGACGGGATCGACGTCGATGCCCCGATGCACACAGTGCCGACGCATGATCGGTTTGGCCTCACCGAGGTGAAATGTGAGCCAACGCTGATCACCGACGACCAGCGTTATAACGCCTGGTGCTGCGCGCGTTTGATGGACAAATTCAGCGACGAACCGGACGACAGCCACCTGTTCCCGGTGCCGCGCCCGCAGTTTATCCAGGTCGGCGAATACATGGTGGTCGATATTTGCATGCGCATGCTTGAACCGCGCGAGCTGTATAACGCCAACGGCTTCCCGCGCAGCTATATCATAGATCAAGACATTGACGGCACCCGCTGGCCTAAATCGGAGCAGGTGGCACGTTGTGGGAACTCAGTGCCGCCGCCGTTTGCTGAGGCGTTGGTACGGGCGAACATGCCGCAATATTGCGTATGGAAGATGGCCGCATAATACAAGCACACCCCGCCATTGCGCGGGGTTTTGTGTGGTGGATAGGTAAATTAATACTGGTTGGATATACAGTTAAATGGGTGGCATTATATTCACAGGATGAAAAGTTGATCGTTAAAACCGATCGATATGACATTCAACGATCTGTTCTGCCTATTTGACCTGACAAAAAACAAGGACTTAGCTCTAAAGGCATGCAGGGAGATGGAGGGATAACAAGTAAACTCAAAGATTGAGGTGTTTATGATTGATTTGAAAGAACTTAATGACCTTCTCCCTGATGATGGCCTTGTTTTAATTCGTAGAGAAAATGGCAAAACGGTAGGTATGCGTTTGGTCAATAGCGACGAACACATTTCGACCCTTAACGCGATGTTGGAAGTAGCAAAATCGGTGGGTTATTCGATTGTCGCCCCTGATGGAAACAAGCTATAATCAATGAACTGGATTGAACACCCAGTGCATTCACTTCTGAACAACCGCTGCGCTACTGGAGAACCCCAATGGCGCAGTATTCGTATACAAAGACAGCAGGAAATTTACTGGTGCCGACCACTCGGGAAGCCAGGGACTTTTTGCAATCCAAGAAGATCGGCTCCGTTCTTTACGCCGACTTCAAACAGGCCCGAAACCCAGCCTTTCACCGTAAGTTTTTCTCACTGCTGAATCTCGGCTTTCATTATTGGCAGCCGACCGGCGGTACCATATCGCCTGCAGACAAAGCACTGGTAAACGGATACGTAAAATTCCTCGCGTATTACGCCGGCGGTGAAGATGCGCTTCAAGCCGCCGCCGATGAATACCTTGCGGATGTCGCAGAAAAGCGGGCCGGAAATATCAGTGCCGAAAAATCCTTTGAGGCTTTCCGCGCCTGGGTAACTATTCAGGCTGGATTCTACACTGAATTCATCATGCCTGACGGCACCAAACGCCAAGAGCCCAAATCGATATCGTTCGCAAAAATGGACGATATCGAGTTCGGTGAATTTTACAAGTCTGTCCTCGACGTGCTCTGGAACTACATCCTATTCCGCACCTTTCCAGATCAGCAGTCAGCCGAAAATGCTGCTGCCCAGCTTATGGGGTACACGTCATGAGCAAATTAACCGAAGAGGCCCGCGGCCGCGACTGCCAAATCCGGATCCCCGGTATTTGTAATTTTAATCCAGAAACCACTGTGTTGGCGCATTACCGCCTGGCGGGCACCAGCGGAACGGCAATAAAGCCAGATGATGCACAGGGCGCCTGGGCCTGCAGTAACTGCCATGATGCGATCGACACTCGTACAAAAACTGAATATGACCGTGAAACCCTGCGCCTTTACCACGCCGAGGGCGTATTCCGTACGCAGGCCATTTTGAGAAAGGAAGGAAAATTATGAATCTCGAGTCGGCAGTAAAATACTTCTCACCGAAATCCCCGGCACTGGGGGACTCGACACCTGCAACGGCTTCGGATTCTTTAACGATCAGCGATGTTATGGGGGCGCTGGGTATGTGCCAGGCTCAGGCGCAATTGGGCCTGTCGGCGTTCTTGGGAAAGGTTGGCATCAGCGAGGATGACAAGGTAAAGGCAGTTGTTTTGCTGGCTCGGCATAGTATTACGCGCTGCGACAAGGTTGCAGCCATTCGCAAACTCCCGGGCGAGACCAAAGCTCGGGTGGTACTTACCCTGGCTGCATTCGCCTTCCTGGACTTTTCTCGGAGTGCTGCCAGCGAGGTCCCATGCGACGCATGTGATGATGGCTTTATCGAAGAGCGGAAATTTGTCATGAACAAGCTGGCTAAGGCCCACGACACTGTCGAGAGCTTTGTGCGCGGAGATTTGCCGGCATCGATTACGCAGATGGATGGTCGGGAAATGCGGGTGAAGCACGCTTTTTATGAAATCACCCGCACGGTGTGCCCAAAATGCAACGGCAAACGGATGATAAAAACGGCCTGCAATGACTGCCGCGGTCGTGGAGTGGCCATCGACAAAGAGGAGTCAGAGCGCCAAGGAGTACCGGTGAGGAAACTCTGCAAACGCTGCTCAGGGCGGGGATACGAACGAATTCCCTCGACCCAGGCTTATAGAGCGATAGCGTGTATCACTGAAAGTATCTCATTAGACACTTGGAAAAAATCGGTGAAGCCATTCTATGACGAGATGATCACCCAGTTGGATATCGAGGAGTCTTGGGCAAATACGGCATTACGGACAACGACTGGATGACAAAAGAGCGGGTGATTTTGTCGTGAGCTATTTACTTTTCCCGAAACTGTGGTAGTTTCTCTCTAACGATGGGTGTTTTACGCCTGACGTTGACAAGCCCGCCTCTGTGCGGGCTTTTTGCTTTGCGGAGGTTGATATGTAAAGAAATATCAATGGGTATTGTGTGGTTATGCTGACTGCATTAGTATTCGCGCCTCGGCCCTTTAGCTCAGTTGGTTAGAGCGCGCGACTCATAATCGCTCGGTCGCTGGTTCAAGCCCAGCAAGGGCCACCAAACCGCCATTAGCTCAGCAGGAAGAGCAACGACCATTAAGTTGTAGGTACGGGGTTCGAGGCCTCGATGGCGGACCAATGCGGTCATCGTATAATGGCTATTACCTCAGCCTTCCAAGCTGATGATGCGGGTTCGATTCCCGCTGATCGCTCCAGAAAATGCTTTTCAGCCTGCGATGAAGGGATCCCCGGAGTGGCTGGGAAGCGCCTCAGAAAGGCGCATTCAGTTTGATATGCACTATCGAATCCTTCACCTGGGATTTTGAGTGCGCGCCTCTGATGTGAAGTGACGGCCGGCAAAGACCGGCACCCAACGGTAAGAGCATTTGCGGCGAGACTGGCGGTAACGTTGCGGTTGAGCGGAGTGTTCTTTCCATTGTGGTGAATTGCAGTCCTGCGAGACAAGCCGAAGATAAGCACCGGCCGCCACAACCCAATATCAGCCCTGGCTAACCGCCGGGGCTTTTGCATTCTGGTGGATCAAATTTCAGCCGCTGGTGGTGATCCACTGGCGACAATTACAAAGCGACAATTCGCGTCAATTACAGGCTGCCATTTGGCAGCTTTTTCTATTTGGAGAACACGATGAAATTTTCCCACTTACCCGATGGCGCGAAGTCCCAGGCGCGCGAAGCTCTGAAGCATGCCCTTTCGGCCTGTCATGGCGTAACTGATGTGGAAGCGCTTGGTCAGGCTATCGCGGGTGCTTATATCGCAATGGAAGGGTATGAGAGTGAGCCAGCCGATCAGCCGATGCTTATTGGCTGTGACGGCAAACTGAACATCTCCATCACTACCAAACCATAAGGCTGCCTCTGGCGGCCTTTTCGATTTCATGAGCGCCAACCGCACGGCGGGAGGTAAGGATGTCACGAATGCTAATCAGAGCAGCCGATGGAGCCGTGCACACTGGTAGCGCAGTGTCATTCGTCCTCGGCATCATTAATTATTTTTCACAGAGCGAATGGATCATTCTCGGCGTCATTTTCGGCATGTTCTGCTCTGCGTTTGGTATTGCCCTCGGTACTTACTTTCGCTGCCGGCGCGAGCGGCTTCTTCGTGATTGGATAAAAAAACGCACGGAGACGATCGACACGGAAGAGCTTGAAATGTTGGAGCGTGAGTGATGGGGAACAAATCAAAACTCAGTGCCGTAATGCTGGCGCTGATCGCCGCTGGCGCATCGGCCCCGGTGATGATGTCGCAGTTTCAGGAAGAGAAAGAAGGCCAGCGCTTGACTGCATACCAGGACGGTGTCGGCATCTGGACAATTTGCGGCGGTGTGACGATGGTCAACGGCCAAAAGGTCGTTAAGGGCCAGCGCCTGACCGCTGAGCAGTGCAAGCAGATTGACGCAGTCGAGCAGAAAAAGGCGCTCGACTGGGTAGACCGCAACGTCAAGATAACGCTGACCGAACCGCAAAAAGTCGGGATCGCCTCGTTCTGTCCGTGGAACATCGGCCCCGGAAAGTGCTTCACCTCCACGTTCTACAAAAAGCTGAACGCCGGCGACCGGATTGGCGCCTGCCGCGAAATCCGCCGTTGGATATACGACGCTGGTCGAGATTGCCGCGTCCGCTCGAACAATTGCTACGGACAGATTCTGCGGCGCGACCAAGAAGCAGAGCTGGCTTGCTGGGGGCTGGATAAATGAACCGCTATCAGATAGTGGTTACCGTGTTCGTCGTCAGTCTGGCTGGCGGGCTTATTTGGTCGGCTGACCACTATCACCAGAAATATCAGGAGTCTCGCCAGCAGGTTGCAGAACAGCAGAAGACGCTGGCGCAGCAGACAGGGCTAATCACCACACTGCGCGCGGATGACGCCCGTAATCGCGCAATGATGGCCGAACAGCAACGGAGAGAGCGGCAGCTGCGCCAGCAGGGCGAAAACTACCAGAGGAAATATCAGGATGCCATTAAAAATGACGAGTGCGCCCGCCGCGCTGCTCCTGGTGCTGTTCTTGGCCTCTTGCGCGGAACGGACACCACCGCCGCCGGCGCCGCTCGTGCTGTTTCCCCCTGAATCGGTGTTCACCCCCTGCGAACAACCAAAATTGCAGGGTGATACCTGGGGGGATATCGGCAGCCACGCGCTGGCGCTTCAAACAGCGTTATCAATCTGCGCCGGCCAGGTGGCCACGCTGAACCAATGGCGGGCAGCCGCCGGGAGAAAATAATGAGCGAAGCTAAGCCGCAAGATGGCAGCACTGTAACGGGGTATCGTGAACTGTCATTTGGCGAAATCGGGAAGATGAATCAATTCAAAGATATCAGCCGCCAGTTCATCAAACTTCTGCGCGAGCATGTTGGCGATGTCCGGGCCGATTGGGAAGCAACGGATTGGGCTCGCCAGGCTGAGATGGATATGAAGCGAGCTTGTATGGCCGCTTGCCGGTCCGTGGCGAAGCCGGATGCTGATTGCTAACACCATCTGCATTACAGGTGGCATTCACTGAGTGCCATCGATAATGCGCAAGCAAAACCATCAACGGATCCTGCCCGGTCACCCTGACTATTATCCGCTGGTGGTTTTTTTATGGAGTAACGCCATGTCGAAACCGGAAGAAAGCGGCCTTGAGCGCGATTACTGTGCCGGTCAGCTTTCTCTGCGTGAGATGGCAAAGATATACGGCATCAGTGAAGCAGCCATTAGAAAGCGGGCCAAAAAGCATGGGTGGGTACGCAGTGAGAAAACTGGTACGCAACCCGGTACGCAGGTACGCAAAAAAGGTACGCAAAAAGAGAAGGTGCGCACCAAGCCAAAAGCGGCAGGAAAAACCTCAGAAAAAGGCGAGGTGGAACTGACGGTTGATCCTGATGAATATGGTCTGACGTTGCAGCAGGCGTGGTTTGTTCATTGGTGCGTAGTGAGTAAAAGCAGGGTTGAAGCGTACCGCCTGGCTGGCTACGAGGGGACAGGGAACACCGCCTATGTGGGCGCCAGCCGTCTGTACAGAAGGGATAACGTTCGGCGCGCTATTCGCGACCTGCAGGAAAGAACGGCAAAGCGCTACCAGGCAGACCTCGACGATTTGATAAATCAGCTGGTGGCAATAACCAAAGCTGACCCGAACGACCTGATGCAGTACCGGCGAGTGAATTGTCGTTACTGCTGGGGTGAGGGACACAAATACCAGTGGCGAGATCTGGGCGAGCAACTTAAGGCCGAAAAAAAAGCCGAGGCCGACAACAGGCCTCCGCCGAATTTGTCGGGCGGCATTGGGTTTATCGAAAACATGGATCCCAACCCGGACTGTCCGCATTGCAACGGCGAGGGTGAAGGTTATGTCCACATCCACGACACCCGGGACCATGTCGGCGACGCGCGATTTTATTTCACTGGTGTGAAGGAAACGAAATTCGGCATCGAGATCCAAACGGAGGATAAGAAAGCCGCTCGGGCCATGTTGATCCAACTCATCACGAAACTGGATCTGAATAATCCGGCGAGTGATGTACCGAGAGGCCTCGACGATTTCTATGCAGATATTGGACAAAGCAAGCCTGAATCCAGCGCTCCGGCAGTTCTGGACGACAAAGGCGAGGAATAAGGTTTTATACGGTGGGCGAACCTCATCGAAGTCATGGGACGCCGCCGGCTTTGCGACGTTCCTGAGCGACAAATACCGCCTGCGTTTTTTATGCACGCGCCAGATCCAAAACAAAATTGAGGAATCGGTGTACGCGTTGCTGAAAATTCAGATCGAGCGGTTTGGCCTGCGTCATCGCTTCCGCATTCTGGACAACAAAATCATCAACCGGTTTACCGGCAGTGAATTCATGTTTTACGGGTTGTGGCGACACGTTGACGAGATCAAGTCGCTGGAAAGCATCGATGTGCTCTGGAACGAAGAGGCGCACGCGATGACAGAGGCTCAATGGGAAATTCTGGAGCCAACGATCCGTAAGGAAGGATCGGAGTGCTGGTTTTTGTTCAACCCGCGTTTAACGACTGATTTTGTCTGGCGAAATTTCGTTGTTACGCCGCCGCCTGACACGCTGGTCAGAAAAATAAATTTCGACGAAAACCCGTTTCTCAGTCGCACCATCATGAACGTGATCGAGGCCGCCAAGGCCCGCGATGAGGAAATGTTCGAGCACGTTTATCTCGGCGTGCCTCGCACGGACGACGATGAAGCCATTATCAAGCTCTCGTGGATAGAGGCCGCTGTCGACGCTCACAAGGCGCTCAACATCGAACCGGCCGGCCGCCGGCGCGTAGGCTTTGACGTTGCCGACAGCGGCGCTGATAAGTGCGCCAACGTGTATGCGCATGGTTCGGTGGCGCTTTGGGCTGATGAATGGAAAGCACTTGAAGACGAGCTGATGAAAAGCTGTAAACGCACGTACAACGTTGCGTTGAAGCATGATGCGGCGATCGTGTACGACAGCATCGGCGTTGGTGCATCGAGTGGCTCTAAGTTTGCCGAAATAAACGAGGAACGTGAAAACGCCAGTGATTGGGGCGCGGAAGCGATCGAGTATTTCAAATTTAACGCCGGCGGTGCGGTCTTCGAGCCAGAGCGTGAATATCAGCCAGGCATCACCAATAAAGATTTTTTCGCAAATATAAAAGCGCAGGCCTGGTGGCTTGTCGCTGACCGCTTCCGTAATACGTACAACGTGATTAACGGGAAGGAAAAACGCGAGAGCTTTACTGACGACCAGCTGATCAGCATCGATTCCGATTGTCCGCTGCTGGACAAACTCAAATTTGAGTTATCCACGCCGAAACGCGATTTCGATAAAAACGGGCGCGTGAAAGTGGAAACGAAAGACGATCTGAAAAAGCGCGACATTCCATCACCAAACGTCGCCGACGCTTTCATTATGGCCTTTGCGCCGATCGAGATGCCGCTCGTGATTTCCGATGACTTCCTGGAGAATATTTGATGTGGCCCTTTAAGCGAAAAAAACCGAGTAACGAGGCGCCGCCAGTGCAGGAGGCGCCAAAGTCGCCAGGTATTGCGATCAGCGACGAGATGCTCGCCGAGGTCGGACACAAAAAGCGGCGTGAGTTCGAGAAATACGAACCGCCGGCCGGTGTTATCCCTGACGGTATCCGCAGTGCGATTCTTGCGATGGATGCAACGCCATACGA
>NZ_JBZXDO010000035.1:0-36270 GCF_058725505.1 Serratia sp. A07 | reverse complement strand
GCGGTGGGTTGGGAGTGGTCACCATCGATGAGGAGAGTTTTTTTACCTGCATCGGCAAGGAAGCCGGCAAGGTTGGCACTTTGCGTGGATTTACCTTCTCCGCCTTTGGTTGAAACCATAGGCACGATTTGAGGCTTAGTACTGACAGAAGCAGTAGTGGCTTTTCTAACGATATTGTCCATGTGTACACTCGAATTTAGTTGATTCGAGCATAAACACCATAGAAAACTACAGCTTACCCACTTTTTACATCTTGTTACCTACGACACGGGGATTGAAAATCCCCGTGTCCTTGGTTCGATTCCGAGTCCGGGCACCATATTAAGAAGAACCCGCCTATGGCGGGTTTTTCGCTTTCTGGGGTACGGACTCTCCATCGAACTGCGTTCGATTATTCGCTCTCTCGTTTCCTCGGCGGAACCAGCCCAATCACTGCAAGTACGCAAGATTTAGCGGCCAACACCAGATTTAGATGCCCGGGGAAAGCGACGTTAACAAACCAAAAGACCAAGAAGACCGCCAGAGAAATAGGCCAGGCGAGCACGAAGAGCCGGGTATCGCATAGTCGCTGGGCGCAAAACAACAGCGTCAGCACGATCGCCAACAGCCCGAAAGGAAGATACAGAATCAGCCTCAGGTAAGAGGCGATAACGTCGGCGAACGAGGTGTTATTGATGACGGAAATCGTTAACTTCTGAAAGAACAACGTGTCGTTGTTATAGAGATCCAAAAGATTTAGCCACGCAAAGCTGAGCCCTATCGTTAACGACATCCATACTGCATACTCTTTTCGGGATAGGGGGGTAGTGATCAAACTCAGTCTCGCATTCAAACAGCCGTTCCGAACCCATGATATAGCACAAATACGCTGAACCGGCGGTAAACGCGATTAAATGCGGCTCCCGTCAGCCACGCCTTTGTTGCCAAAGTTTATCGGCGCAGGCGGCGAATTTGCCGGTCTTGCCAGCCGGCGAGCAGCAGCAAACCGCATAGCGCGCCGAGCAGCGCGCAGAACATGTCGGACTGGGTATCCCACGGATCGCCCTGGGTGCCGAGAAACTCGTCGGCACCCTGGCCCAGCGCCAGCGCCGCCCACCACTCGATCAGCTCGTAAACGGCGCTGATGGCCAGCGCGATGCAGCAAACCACAAAGCCCAGCATCTTGCGCCCCTGTACATAGCCGCCGCGCAGCAGGATCTCGCGCGCCACCAGCGCCGGCACCAGCCCCTGGAAGAAATGCCCCAGTTTGTCGTACGGGTTGCGGCCAAGATCCAGCCACTGCTGCACCTCAAACCCCAGCGGCACGCGGGCGTAGCTGTACATGCCGCCGAAAATCAGGATCAGCGCATGGAAGAAAATCAGCGTGTAGAGCAGCGGCGTCAGCGGATAACGGCGATGGGTCAGCCACAGCAGCGGCAAGGCGATCAAAACCGGCGCCACCTCCATCAGCCAGGTGGTGCGATCGTAAGGGCGGATGCCGCTGTGGATCAACACGGCCAGCAGCAGCAGGGTGATAACGAACAACAACAGCGGGGTACGCGAGGCGGGCATAACCAACGTTCCTTCGGGTTAACGGATCAATGCACACTTTATACCGCAGATCCTGGGGCGAAAAAAAACAGGCGGAGCGTCGCCGCTTCGCCTGTTCGGTGTGCGCTTACCCTGAGCGGGATTATTTCAGCGCTACGCGGATCACGTCGTCCGGCGCGGTGGCTTCTTTCTCGCGGCTGGAAGCCTGCTTGACGCTGACGTACAGCGTCTGGCCGTCCGGCGACAGCGCCAGGCTGTTCGGATGGGTCGGCGTCTTGATGGTGTTCAGCACCTTGTAGCTCTTGGCGTCGATTACGCTCACTTCGCCCGCCTGGCGATGGGTGACGTAAACTTCATTGCGCGCCGGGTTGAACAGCACCGCCAGCGACTCCGGCACGTCGATCTTGCTCAGGATGTTGCCGTTGCGGGTATCCACCACCAGCACCTGCGGCTGCTTGGAATCGGTGATGAACGCGCGATGGGTAGCGGTATCCAGGCTGATGTTCAGGAAGAAGTGCTCTTTGGACTCATCCAGCTTCTTGCGCGACAGCACCTTGTTGGATTGGGTGTCGATGGTCACCAGCTCGCCGTCGGCGTTGGTGACGTACAGGCGCTTGGCGGCGGCGTCCAGCGCCAGGCCGGTGCCGTATTTGCCGGTGTCGGTCACGGTGGCGCGCAGGGTCAGATCCTTGCCGTCCACCACCCACACCACGCTGGATTCACCCAGCCCGGTGATGTAAAGGGTATCGCTGTCGGCATCCGCCACCAGTTCGCGCGGCGCCAGCGGCTTGACGGTCTCGGAACGCTTGCGCGCGTCCAGCACCAGGCGGCCTTTCACGTCGCCGGTCTTGGCGTCGATGCCGGTCACCGAGTTATTGACGGTGTTGCCGAAGAACAGCGTGCCGGTCTTGGCGTTGACGGCGGCGCCGAACGGCTTGATGTCGTTATGGATAATTTGGGTCACGTCCAGCGTGGTCGGATCCAGACGGTAAACGATGCCGCCCTTGTCCAACTTGCGGCTCTGCGACGTCGCCAGGTAGAGCGCGTTCTCGCTCGGGCTGTAGGCCATTTCATAGGCGCCCTTGCCAACCGGCTTGCGCAGCACTTCCGGCGCGGTCTGCGCCAGCAACGAGTTGGAGAACAACAGCGTGGACAGCAGCATCAGCGGAAATGCCGCACGTTTTCCCTTGGTTATCAAAGTATTCATCGAAATCTCCTTATAGAGCCAACGGGGCGGCCGCTCGGCCGCCCTCTTTCGTTATTAAAATCAGGCTTTCTCTTCGGAAAGCAGCGCCCACCAGCTATCGATGGTCGGGTTGCGCGCCAGCGCGATAAAGTCGATGTCGCCGCGGATCTTGCGCCAACGGGTCGCCAGCTCCATGATGCGCACCGAATCCAGGCCGTAATCGATCAGGTTCTCATCGTTGCCCATGTCTTCGCTGTCCTCGTCAAGCAGCGGCAGGATCTGCTGACGCAGCGCATCGATGCTGGCGATACCGGCAGCCGGCAACAGAGACGCGGTGGTCACCACCCGGCCGCAGCGGCCGGCGGTGTAACGCAGTGCCATCAGGTGTTCGTCGCGCGAGAAGTCCGCCAGGCCATCGGCCACCATGAACGGCTGGATATTGCGCATGAAGGCGTCGATGGCGGTGGTCAGGCAGCCGATGTGCGCATACACGCCACAGATGATCAGCTGATCGCGGCCGGACTCCTGCAGGATCTCCTGCAGCGGCGAGCGGTGGAAGGCGCTGTAGCGCCATTTCACCAGCACCGTGTCGTCTTCGTCCGGCGCCAGCGCGGCGGTCACCGCCTGCTGCTCAGGGTGTTTGTTCAGGCCCGGCCCCCACATGTCGTTCAACAGCGCGCGATCTTCATCGCTCTGCTGGTTCGGCTGCGCGGTATAGAACACCGGAATGCCCTGCTGTTTGCAGTAGCGGCGCAGGTTGGCGATGTTCTCCACCACCTGTTTAATCAGCGCGCTGTCTTCGCCCCAGAAATTGAGGAAATACTGCTGCATGTCGTGGATCAGCAGCGCGGCGCGCTGCGGTTCTACCTGCCAGGTGACTTTATTTTGCGGCAGTTCGTCCGCCGTCGGCAGCGCGTAATCATTAAGTTTTGGAATGGCCATCGATTAATCTCCCTGAGCCTGAGTCTGTAGTTGCGCGTCGAGCTGCTGGCGCAGCCGTTTTTTGTCCACTTTGCCGACCGGGGTCAGCGGCAGGCTGTCCACCTGAATAAAGCGATCCGGCAGTTTGAAGTCCGCCACGCCCTGCTCGCGCAGGTGGCGACGCAGCACCACCGGCTTCAGCGGCGCGTTGGCGATGATATAGGCGCAGCTCTTCTCCCCCATCAGCGCGTCCGGCATCGACACCAGCGCGGCGTTGATCACGTCCGGATGACGCAGCAGCAGGTTCTCGATCTCCTCGGCGGCGATCTTCTCCCCGCCGCGGTTGATCTGATCTTTCTGCCGCCCCTGCACGGTGATGTAGCCGTCTTCGCTGATGCTGATCAGATCGCCGGAGCAGTAGAAACCGTCGGTGTCGAAGGCGTCGGCGTTGTGCGCCGGGCTCTGGTAGTAACCGCGGAAGGTATAAGGCCCGCGCGTCATCAACCGCCCGACCTCGCCCGCCGGCAACGGATTGCCGTCGTCATCCGCCACCCATACTTCGTCGTCCGGCGACATCGGCCGCCCTTGCGTCGTCAGGATGTGGCGTTCGTCGTCGTCCAGCCGGGTGTAGTTCACCAGCCCTTCCGCCATGCCGAACACCTGCTGCAGTTGGCAGCCGATTTCGTTCTGAATGCGCGCCGCCAGCGTCTCGCCCAGCTTGGCGCCGCCCACCTGCAGCAGTTTCAGGCTGGCGAGCTGGGCATTGCCGCCCCACTCTTCGATCGCCTGCAGCCACAGCGTGACCGCCGGCGGTACCAGCGCCGTCACGTTGATTTGGTGCTGTTCGATCAGGCGGAAGCACTGCCCGGCGTCCGGATCGGCGGCGAACACCACCAGCCCGGCGCCATAAAACACGCCCAGCACGCCCGGCGAACTCATCGGGTAGTTGTGCGCCACCGGCAGCGCGCACAGATAGCGGGTCTGCGCGTCGAAACGGCAGATCTCTACGCTGCGGCGAATGCTGTAGTAGTAGTCGTTGTGGGTGCGCGGGATCAGCTTCGGCGTACCGGTGCTGCCGCCGGAAAGCTGGAAGAACGCCACCTGATCGGCCGCGGAAGGCTGCGCGACGAAACCGTCGCTTGCTTCGTCCAGCCAGGCGGCCAGCGCCAGCTCGCCCTCGGGCTGGCTGCGCAGCGCCACAACCCGCAGCGAAGGATGCGCATCGCGGAAGGCGCTCAGGAATTTATCGTCGGCAAACAGCGCGTGCTGGCGATCGGCGATCAGCAGCGCCGGTTTGATCTGCTCGGCATAGGCGTTCAGCTCGCTGCGCTGATGGCTGAACAGCGCGTTGACCGGCGCCACGCCAATTTTCAGCAGCGCGAAGAACACGATATAAAACTCCGCCACGTTGCCCAACTGGACCAACGCGGTGTCGCCGGATTTTACGCCGCGGCGCAGCAGAGCGTCCGCCAGGCGATCGGAGCGCTGCTGCAGCTCGCGGTAGGTCAGGCTGCCCTGGGCGTCGATAATCGCCGGGGCGTCGTTGTTGGCCTGGCGGTCGAGGATCTCGGTCAGCGGCTTGTCAGTCCAGTAGCCGCGTTCGCGATAGCGGCTGGCGAACTCCGCCGGCCAGGAGGTAAAGGCAATGCTCATCTTGTCGTTATCCTTGATTCATACCAAAGGCACGCAGAATGGTGCTGAGTTTGGTGCCTGTTTCATGCCATTCAGATTCGGGTGAAGAGTCTTCCACGATGCCGGCGCCGGCGAACAGCCGCACCCGGTTGCCGTCAACGGTGCCGCAGCGGATAGTCACTACCCACTCGCCGTTGCCTTCGTCGTCGCACCAGCCGACGATGCCGCCGAACAGGCCGCGATCGAACGGCTCCAGCTTTCCGATCAGGGCGTGCGCCTCGGCCGTCGGCATGCCGCACAGCGCCGGCGTCGGGTGCAGCAGGCAGGCCAGCGACAGGGCATTTTCGTCTGGAGACGCCGCCTCGCCGTCGATCGGCGTGGAGAGATGCCACAGCGTCGTGGTGGTCAACAATTCAGGGGTGTGCGGCACGTTCAGGTAGCGGCAGCGGCCGGCCAGCACGTCACGCATGCTTTCGGTGACGATGCGATGCTCGTGGCGATCCTTCGCCGAGGCCATCAGCCGCTCTCCCACTTCGCGATCGCGCTGCGGGTCGGCCTCGCGCCGGGCGGAACCGGCCAGCGGGTTGGAATAGAAACGGCCGCCGTCCTGGCGTAGCAGCAGCTCCGGGCTGGCGCCCAACAGCGCGCCCTGCTCCAGCGGCACATGGAAATGGAAACCGTGCGGGTTCTGGGCAATCACGCGCGCCATCAGCGCATGGCGATCCACCGGCTGGCGCGTTTCGATCTCCAGCAGGCGCGACAGCACCACTTTATCCAGTTCGCCGGCCTTCATCGCGTCGACGGCGTCGCTGACCATCTTCATAAACGGCTGCTGCGGCGGCAGCTCCGTCACGCCGGCCAGTTCAGGGCCGTTCGCCGCCGGCCGAACGCCGGCCATAAAGGCGGCGCGATCGAACCAGCGGCTCTGCTGCGGAATAAACAGCGCCGAAGGCTGCCGGGTATCGAACGGGATGGCGCCGCACAGCAGCGGCTTTTTGATGCCGGCCTGACGGGCCTCGGCAAACGCCTGCCGCACGCTGCGCTGGAACTCGCCGTTCAGGTCGGCGCCGTCTGCGGCCGGCAGGCGAATGCGGCTGAAACAACCGGTGGTGGTCAAGCTGCGGAATGGAGAGGTAAAGAAGAAGCCCGACGCCGGAGAAAAATCAGCGGCGAACCGGTGTTCTTCGCGCTCCTGCATTTCCTTTCGATTGATGTCGTTCACGGCAGTATCCATCGCTTCGCCCTCAAGGATTTGAAGTGATAACCAATATAATAATGATTATCATTTGAGTTAATTCCGCGCTAAATTACTCGCCGATATTTGCTATGTCAATAAACGTAAGCACTTCTTTCATTTCGAAATCATGACATAAACGCTGTGGGTTTTACGCATGCCGATGATAAGCATTGCTATTTGATCCCACAGCGTTGTCTTAACGCGTTCGACTACTTTTCTGTGGCGGGCTGCGGCTCCGGTTTGTGCAGCGTGACCTGGCGCAAACCGGCCATGGCGAACAGCAACAGGATGCCGAGCACCGCCGCGCCGAAGCCGAAACCGCTGGCGCTCATCGCCGGCAGCATGAAGGCGCCCATCGCCCCCAGCAACAATGCGCCAAGCGCATCGCCCACCACGTTCTGCGCCGTCCACAGGCCGTTGATGCGGCCGAGGAAGTTGTCCGGCGTCAGGCTCTGGATCAGGCCGTATTGCAGCAGCGAGTTCAGCGCGCTCAGGTAGCCGAACGCCACCAGGCACAGCAACGCCAGGCTGTACCACGGCATCAGGCCGAACAGGCCAATGGCGGCGAACGCCGCGATCGCCGTCAGCAGCATCACCCAGCCGGGGCGCGCCACGTGCGCCACGCGCCCGCTGGTGAACGCACCGATGGCCGCGCCGAGCGGCACGGCGGCGTACATATAGCCGAGGTGGGCAGCGTCGATGTGCCAGCTCTCCGCCATCGCCGGGTACAGCACGCGCACCGCGCTGGCCATGGTCAGCAGCGCGCCGATCAGCGCCACCATGCCGATCACCTTGTTCTGGAACAGGAAGGCGAAGCCGCCCGCCAACGCGCGCAGCGGGTGTTCACGCGGCTGCGGCGGCGGCATCAGCTGCGGCAGGCTCAGCAGCGGCAGCAGCGTCAACAGGGTGCCAAACGCCGCCAGGCCGTAGTTCCAGGCAATGCCCATATGGGCAATCACCAGGCCGCCAATCGCCGGGGAAAGAATCGAGCCGAAGCGCACCGTCAGCATGCTGATGGCGCCCGCCTGCACGATGTTTTCGCGGCCCACCAGCGCCGGCGTGGCCGCCAGCAGCGCCGTCACCCCCACCGCGCCGAAGAAGCCGTCCCACACCGCCAGCAGATAAATGGCCGCCAGCGAAGGCGACGGCAATAGGGCGTTGAGGCACAGGCCGACGAAGCCGACGCCGCAGGTGGAACGCGCGAACAGGATCAGCCGGCGCCGCTCATAGCGATCGGCCAATACGCCTCCCATCAGCAGCCCGGCGAACATGCCGCCGCCGGCCAGCGTCACCGCCAGCCCGACCTGCAGGGTGGAACCGGTCAGCGCCTGGATCTGCACCGGGATGGCGATCGCCATCAGCCCCAGCGCCACAATGGAGATAAAGCGCGCGCAGAATACCGCGCGGAAAGCCCGGTTGGTTTTCAGCAGGCTAAAATCAAGCAGGATGGAGGGTTTGCTACTCATCGGTTGTTCACCACATCTTTAAACGGGGATTCTGCAGTTGCGGGGCGCTATGCTAGCACAGATGGCGAAATCAATAATGATAATAAAACTCATTGATATTCAACTGTGAGCAACCGCAAGAAACGCCGCCACACGCGGGGTAATCCCCGTGCCTGGCGGCGAGATGACGGGCGCGATTACAGCGTGCGCAAGATCCGGTTCAGCAGCGGCCCCAGCACTTTGAACGACGCCGGCGAAACGATATCGACATGCGCGCAGTCCAGCTCGTGCGCCTGCAGCGCATCGACGTACTGCGACCAGGTCTGCTGCACGTCCATCCCTTCCTGCAACGTGCGTTTGGCGACGAACAGCGTCGCCTGGCCGCGGAAGCGGGCGGTGCGCGTGTGCGACAGCAACCGCACCGAATCGGCGTAGTTGGCTTCGATATTGTCGAACATCGCGGTGCGCGTCTCGCCCAGCGCCGGATCGAGCGTATCCTGCGACACCGCCAAGAACTGCTCGCGCTCGCGCTGCACTTCCTTCAACACGTTGTCGTCCAGCATCACGTCCCAGTTTTGGGTCTCCGGCGGATAGGTATCCAGCAGGCCGAGGAACGCCACCTGCTCACCGCGCGCCTGCAGCCGGGCGGCGATGCCCTGCGCCAGCGTGCCGCCCAGCGAGTAGCCGATAAAATGGTACGGCCCGTGCGGCTGTACCTGCAACACCGTCTGCAGGTGGGCATCCACCACCTGATCCATATCTTCGCTCAGCGCCAGCGGGCCGTCCGGCCGCGGCGACTGGATACCGACCAGCGACCAGTGCTGATCGAGATAGCGCGGCAATACGCTGAACTGCCACGAGAAACCGGACGCCGGGTGCAGACAGAACAGCGTCGGCCCCTCGGTGACGCGCAGCGGCAATACGCTGTCGAATCCGCTGCGATCGGCCTCTTCCTGCGTGCGATCTTCCGCCAGCAAGGCCGCCAACTGCTCAACGCGCGACGCCACCATCACCTGGCCGACGGACACCGCCTTGCCCAGATCGCGGCGCAGCTCTGCCGCCAGACGCATCGCCAGCAGCGAATGGCCGCCGAGCGCGAAGAAATCGTCGTCGGCGAACACCTGCTCGCGCTGCAGCAAGCGGGCGAACACCGCCGCGATCTCGCTTTCCAGCCCGGCCTGCGGCGGCCGTCCTGCCTTGCGTTCACCGCCCTGCGGTTGCGGCAAGGCCTTGCGATCCAGCTTGCCGTTGGCGCTCAGCGGCAAATCGCTCATTTCCACCAGCGCCACCGGCACCATGTGCGGCGGCAGGCGGTCGGCCAGCGCCGCGCGCAGGGCTTCCGCATCCCAGTTCGCGCCAGGCTGCATCACCAGATAGCCTACCAGCTGGCGCGCATCGCCGCCGGCGTCCACCGGTGTGCCCTGCAGCACCAGCGCGTGCGTCACCGCCTGGCGCACGCCCGGCAGCGACAGCAAGGCGTGGTCGATTTCGCTCAGCTCGATACGCTGCCCGCGGATCTTCAGCTGATCGTCGCTGCGGCCCAAATATTCCACCGCGCCGTCCGGCAGCCAGCGCGCCACGTCGCCGGTGCGGTACATGCGCCCGCCCTCGCCGAACGGATCGGCGACAAAGCGGCTGGCGGTCAGATCCGGCCGGCCAAGGTAGCCGTGCGCCAGCTGCACGCCGGTCAGATACAGATCGCCCGCCACGCCCGGCGGCACCGGCCGCAGGCGCGCGTCAAGAATGCGCAGCCCGGTATTCCACACCGGCAGCCCGATCGGCACGTTGGCGCCGGTCACCTTCGCCAGCGCCTCGCCGTAGGCCGGATGCCAGGTCACGTCCACCGCCGCTTCGGTCGGGCCGTAGAGGTTGTGCAACGGCACCGCCGTGCGGCTTTGCCACAGGCGGCACAGCTCCGCCGGCAGCGCTTCGCCGCTGCAGAACACCTGGCGCAGCGCGGCGCAGCTCGCCACCGCCGCGTCGTCGTCCAGGGCGGCCACGAAAGCCGCCAGCATCGACGGCACGAAGTGCAGCGTGGTAATGCGATGTTGTGCGATCAGCTGTTGCAGCTGCTGCGGATCGCGATGCGCCTCCGGCGGCGCCATCACCAGCCGGGCGCCGACCATCAGCGGCCAGAAGAATTCCCACACCGAGACGTCGAAACTGCACGGCGTTTTCTGCAGCACCGCGTCGTCCGCCCCCAGCGGGTACTGGTGTTGCATCCACAGCAAGCGGTTGACGATCGCCTGATGGCCGACCAGCACGCCTTTCGGACGCCCGGTGGAGCCGGAGGTAAAGATGATATAGGCCGCATGGTCCGGCGTCGGGCCCGCGATCGCCACCCCGGCGGCGTGATCGGCCGCCAGCGGCGCGTCATACAGCAAGATTTCGCCCTTGTCGGCGAAACGCGCCTGCTGCGCCGGGTTGGTGATGACCAGCCGCGGCGCGGCGTCTTCCAGCATCATCGCCAGCCGTTCGTCCGGATAACCGGTGTCCAGCGGCAGATAGGCGGCGCCCGCTTCCACGATCGCCATCAACGCCAGCGACAGGAACACCGAACGCGGCAACGCCACTGCTACGATGTCGCCCGGCCGCACGCCCTGCGCCACCAGCTCGCGCGCCAGCGCCGTGACCTGCTCGCGCGTTTCGCGGTAGGTAAAGCTGAAATGCGCATCCGCCAGCGCCGGAGCCTCCGGCGTGGTTTGCGCCTGCTGCGCCAGCAGCTGGCTCAGCGTGGTCGCCGGCACCGGGTGCACCGTGTCGTTGGCCCGCGCCAGCAGCGCGTGATCGTCGGCGGTCAGCATATCGGCCTCGCCGATCGGCAACGTTGCCTGCGCGGCGAACTGCGCCAGCAGCAGCGGCAGCCGCTGCAGGTGCGCCTGCAGTTCCTGGCGGCTGTATCGCTCGGCGTTGGCCAGCAGTTCAACCTTCAGCTGATGGTGCTCGTCGATAAACAGCGCAATCTCCAGATCGCGCACCGGCCCGGAGGCCAGATCGTGGGTGATGCCTTCGATACCGGCGAAGTCCAGCTGGTAATCGAACATTTTGAAGTTGAAGACCGTGCCGTACAGCGGTTCGCCGTCGCCGATGCGCCCCAGATCGCGCTGCACCTGTTCGGCGTCGTAGCGCTGATGGCGGCGCACCGTTTTCAGCTCGCGGCTGATGCGGGCGGCGGCCTCATACAGCGTGGCCTGCGGCTCGAGGTGCATCTCCATCGGCAGCACGTTGATCACCGGGCCGGCGGCGCACAGGGCGGCCGATCCGGTACGGCGCATGAAGATAAAACCGGCGCTGAAGTTCGGTTGGCCACTCAGGCGCGACACCCACAGCGCCACCAGCGCCACCGCCATATCGGCGGCGTTCAGCTTCTGCTGCGCACCGCACTGCACCAGTTCGGCGAAGGCCTGCGGATCGCAGCGCTGTTCCAGCCGGTGGATGCGCGGCGTGGGGGTTTGCCCAGCCAGCGGCTGCGGGCAGAGCGTGGCCGGCGGCGGCAGCTGCCGCGCTTTTTCGAGCCAGAAATCGGCGTCGCGTTGCCAGGCCGGCGCCTCCCGGTAAGCCTGGTATTCCGCCACCACGTCGCTGAACGCCGTGAAAGGCGTCGGTTCCAGCGCGTCGCCGCGGCAAAGATGGGTGTAAATCGCCGCCACGCGGCGAGCGATGGCGGTGAAGCTGAAACCGTCCACCAGCAGATGGTGATAGCGCTGATACCAGAACCAGCGGTCATCCGCGAGGCGCATCACCACATGGCGATACAGCGGCGCGCCGCTGCCGGCGCGCAGATCGCTCGCCAGATCGATATCCATCAGCGCGCGCGCGGCGGCTTCGGGGTCCGGCGACGTCGTCAGATCGACGAGTTCCGGCTCGCGCACCGCCAGCGTGTTATCCCACCATTGCACCGGCACGCCGTCGCGTTCCGCAAAACGCAGGCGCAGCATATCCACCTCGCCCAGGCCCTGGGTAATGGCCTGCAGCAGAGGCTCTACGGCAATGGGGCCGTTGAGTTCGATGGCGTGGGCCACCGCGTAGGCATTGCGATGCGGGGAAATTTGATCGGCGACCCAGATGCCGGGTTGCGCCGCGACCAGCGGCCATTCGCCCGCAAGCGCCGGGCCGCTGAGAGAGTTAGGGGTGTGTGACACTGCTTATTGCTCCCGTGATTACCTGGCGCCGGTCACGCCTCGCGTGCTGCGACCGGCAGAATGTCTTGCCAATGCTGTTCCAGCCATTCGGCGCACGCAGTGCGCGCCGCCGGGCCGAAGACGATCGTCCACTCGGACGGAATGGCGCGGAAATCCGGCCACAAACTGTATTGTTGTTGTACGTTGCGCAGCACCAGGCTGCGCTGCTGTTGATCATCGAACGGATTCAGGCTTTCCATCATGTGTTCCTCGTGCCGTCGCCGTCGCCGATGCCGGATAAGCGGTGGCGAAAGCGGAAGCCCAGACCGCCTGCAGCCCGTCGGTCAGGCCGCTGCGCCAGCACAGCGCGTCGTGCCCGCCTTCCACCACCCGGTAGTGCACCCGATGGCCGGCGTCGCTCAGGCGCGCCGCCATTTCGCCGCTGACCCGGTGCACCAGCTTTTCCTGCGAACCGGCTTCCATAAATACCTTCAGCGCGCCGTGGTTGCCCAGGCCGTGTCGTTCCACCTGCTGCATCAGCCAGCAGGCATCGTCGGGAATGCTCGGCAACTGCAGCATGTCGCGCCGCGGCCACCAGTAGGAACCGGACTGGGTGATCACCGCGCCGAAGCGCTGCGGCCAGCGCAGCCCGGCATACAGGGAAGCCAGGCCGCCAAAGCTTTGCCCCGCCACCACCGTATCGGCCGGTTTGTCGCTGTGCGGCGCCCAGTCGGCCAGCTGCGGCATCAGTTCTTCCTGCACCGCCAGCCAGAAGTCGTCCTTGCAGGTCAGTTCGCGCGACCGGTGCGGCAGATCGATAATGTCGATCAGCACATACACCGCTTCCGGCAATGCCCCTTCACGGGTCAGCTGCATCAGCGGCTCCCAAACCGGCATCTGCTTCGCCCAGAACTGGCCGTCGAGCAGAATAGCCAACGGACGCTCGGCCGGCTTGCTGTCACCGGTGGTGTAGATCCAGACATCGCGGCTGTTGCCCAGGCGCTCGCTTTGCCAGGTATGGCGCTGCAAACGCGCCGGCAGCGGTGGCGTACAGCGCCCGCTGGCGATCTCGTACTCGTCGAACGAGCGCCATACCGGCTGCGGCGGCGCATCCGGCATGTGCAGGCCGGAGACGCTGTGGCCGCTGGCGCTTTGCCAGGAGCGATACGGGTTGAGCAGATCGGGGGTGGCGCTGGCGAACACCTGGTGCCACCAGTGGCGCAGGTTGTGCATGTTGGCGTGCGCATCGTCGCCGCTGAACGCCGGCGGCCGCTCGTCAAAGCAGGGGATAAAGCAGTAGCTGCCGCGCCAGGCGCCGCTCAGCTCGGTCTGCCAGTACCACACGTCGGTGCCGGCCAAACGCTGCAGGCTTTGCGGCGGATTCGGCTGATGATGGTCGGTCAGGCAGTTGATGTTGATCCACACGCGACGGTAGGCGGAGGTCAATTCGCATCCCTGAGGATCGCGCCAGAAAAAGGTGGTTCGCCAACGGCCGTTACCCGCCGGTTCTACCCATGGCGTACCGCGTCGTGCCACCGTCAACCACCACCCTGGACTGCCCGCATTGCTGCTGGCCAATAATCTGCTGCTTTCTGACTGTAGTTCTGTATTCACAACGCCTACCCATTTTGTAGTTGGCGGCACCGGGAACGTCGACTTTTCCCTATCGCCGGCCACCGCCCGAACGCACTGTACGCCAAATACTATTGATAATAATTTGCATTTGCAATAGTGTGTAAGGCTTGGAGATCGTGCTGGTATTGCGCGCAACGGACAGGGATCGGGGATACATCAATGGCATCCCTTGCCGCAGCCGATTTTCTATTTCCGACTACACAAAAACTACAACCGCCCTTCCCCCCGTTCGGCGAGGGATGGCAGCAAGGTAGGACACTCAGATGAAAAGCAAGCTATCACGTTATTCTTTAGCCACTCTTATCGGCTTGGGATTGGGCGCGTCCGCGTTCGCCAACGCCGCGCAGCAGACCGACACCACCACCACGGAAGAAAACAGCGGCACCACGGATAAAAAACCGCGCGGCGAAGACACCATCGTCGTGACCGCCGCCCGGCAGAACCTGCAGGCGCCGGGGGTGTCCACCATCACCGCCGACGAGATCAAAAAACGCCCGCCGGCGCGCGACATCAGCGAACTGATCCGCACCATGCCCGGGGTTAACCTGACCGGCAACTCCACCAGCGGCCAGCGCGGCAACAATCGCCAGATCGATATCCGCGGCATGGGCCCGGAAAACACCCTGATTCTGATCGACGGCAAACCGGCCTCCAGCCGCAACTCGGTGCGTCAGGGCTGGCGCGGCGAGCGCGACTCGCGCGGTGATACCGCCTGGGTGCCGCCGGAAATGATCGAACGCATCGAAGTGCTGCGCGGCCCGGCCGCCGCGCGCTACGGCAACGGCGCCGCGGGCGGCGTGGTCAACATCATCACCAAGAAGGCCGGCGATGCGCTGCACGGCTCGCTGAACGGCTACTTCAACGTGCCGCAGCACAAGCAGGAGGGCGCCACCAAGCGCACCGACTTCAGCCTGTCCGGCCCGCTGAGCGATTCCCTGAGCTTCCGCCTGTTCGGCGGCTACAGCAAAACGCAGGCCGACGCCTGGGACATTAACGAATCGCATAAATCCGAACGCGTAGGCGCCTACGCCAACAGCCTGCCCGCCGGGCGCGAAGGGGTGGTCGATAAAAACATCGACGCCTTGCTGCATTGGGACTTCGCCCATCTGCAGTCATTGGAGTTCGAGTATGCCTACGGCCGTCAGGGCAACCTGTATTCCGGCGATACCCAGAACACCAATACCAATGCCCTGGTGCAGAGCAACTACGGCAAAGAGACTAACCGCATCTACCGTGAAACCTTCGGCCTGACCCACCGCGGCGCCTGGGACAACGGCGTGAGCACCAACAACTACGTGCAGTTCGAGCGTACCCGCAATACCCGCCTGAACGAAGGCCTGGCCGGCGGCACCGAAGGCATCTTCGACACCAAAAATACCGGTTTCGGCACCACCAAGCTGGACGACTTCCTGGCGCACAGCGAAGTCAGCGTGCCGTTTGAGCTGGGCGTTTCACAGACCGCCACCCTGGGTACCGAGTGGACCCAACAGCGGATGAAAGACGGCACCTCCACCAGCCAAACGCTGATGGGCGGCACTATTCCCGGCATGGGCAACGGCACGCGCAGCCCTTACGCTTCCGCGCATATCTTCTCGCTGTTCGCCGAAGACAACATTGAGCTGACCGACACCACCATGCTGACGCCGGGTCTGCGTTACGATCTGCATTCAGAATCCGGCAACAACTGGAGCCCGGCGCTGAACCTGTCGCAGGAACTGGGCGACTACTTCACGCTGAAAATGGGTATCGCGCGTTCTTACAAGGCACCGACCCTGTACCAGACCAACGGCAACTACCTGCTGTACAGCAAAGGCCAAGGGTGTGCGGGCAGCGATGTCAGAAACGGCTGCTACCTGCTCGGTAACGACGATCTGAAGGCGGAAACCAGCGTCAACAAAGAGATCGGGCTGGAGTTCCATAACGAAGGCTGGCTGGCCGGCGTGACTTACTTCCGCAACGATTACCACAACAAGATTGAAGCGGGTAACTCGCGCATCGCCACCAGCAGCACCGGCACGGCGGTCTACCAGTGGGAGAACGTACCGAAAGCGGTCGTACAAGGGCTGGAAGGCTCGCTGAACGTGCCGGTCAGCGAGACCGTCACCTGGAGCAACAACGCCACCTACATGATCGAGAACAAGAACAAGACCACCGGCGATTACCTGTCGGTGATCCCGAAGTTCACCGTCAACTCGACCCTCAGCTGGCAGGCTACGCAGGATCTGTCGATGCAGTCCACCCTGACCTGGTACGGCCGTCAGAAGCCGAAGAAGTACAACTACCAGGGTAAACCGGCCACCGGCGGCGAAACCCGCGAGGTCAGCCCTTATGCCGTCGTCGGCGCCAGCGCGACCTATGACCTGACCAAAAACGTCAGCGTCACCGCCGGCATCGACAACCTGTTCGACAAACGCCAGTTCCGCGCCGGTAACGCGCAGAACGTGGGCGACCCGATTACCGGCGCGATCAACATCGCCGGCGCGGGCGCGGCCACCTACAACGAACCGGGCCGTACCTACTACATGAGCATCAACACCCACTTCTGATGACATGACCCAACGACAAAGGGCGCCGCGGCGCCCTTTTTTTATATTTATATTCAGTTAGTTGGTGTGAAGTTGAATACGCACCACGCTTTCCGGCTTGCCGGCCTTGGTGGAAGCGCCGTCGTTTTTCACCGTCACGAACAGCGCGTCGCCTTTCGGATCCAACGCCAGGCTGTTAGGGTGCGGCGGCAGGTCTACGGTTTGCAGGCGCTTGAGCGTCTTGGCGTCGAACACCGTCAGCGTCCCGGCGCCATGATCCACGCGCACGCCTTTGCGGTTGGCGACATACAGCCGCTGACTGCGCTCGTCGAGCAGCAGGCCGATCGGCACCTCATCCGTCAGCTCGCTGGCCAGCACCTTGCCGCTGTCCGCATCCAGCGCAAACACCCGGTGGCCGCTGCTGCGCTTCACGTAGTCGTGCCCCAGATGATGGTTGCGGTAGTCGTCGCGATCGATGCCCTGATCGACGCCCAACAGGCGATTGCTTGCCGGGTCATACACCAGGTTCAGCAGCTGATCGGCCTGCACTTCATGCGTGGCGGTGATCGCCAGCGTGTCGGCGTTCAAGGTGATCACCTGCCCCTGCATGTTGGAGACGAACACCCGGCGGCCCTTCTCATCCAGCGTGATACCCACCGCGTTGTAGCCGAAGCCCGGGATCACTTTCTCCAGCTTGCCGGCTTTGGTATCGACCACGTACAGCACGCTGTCGACGCCGAAGCCCAGGCCCGGCAGGAACAGGCGGCCGCTTTGCGCGTCATATTTGATCTCGCGGAGGCGGTACAGATAGTCCTCGGTGATTTTAAACTTCTTCAGCTCCGCCAACAGGAAATCCAGACGCTTGCCGCTGATGCCCGCCTGCTTGTAAGCCTGCTCCAGCACCGCTTTGTCCAGCAACTTGATGCTGCCCAGCGCGTGGTTGGTGGTGGTGTCCACCACCCCGACTTCGCCGTTGAAAGCCTGCGTCAGGTACAGGCGATTGCCCGCATCGTTCAGCGCCACGCCGAAGCCTTTCACCTGCAGCGGGATCTCCGCCTTGATCGCCAGGGTGTTGGGATCCAGCCGCAGCACGCGGGAGCGCGCCTCTTCCTTCCAGTCCGGCGCGCTGACGAACAGCGCCTGTTGCGAGGTGCTGTAGGCCATCTCCACCACCGTCGATGACAGCGCCTCGCGCTTGATGTCCTGCGGTTTGATGCCGACATCGTCCGCCTGCGCGGCGCCGGCGACCACCAGAGAGGCCGCCACCAGCAGCGACAGTAACGCGCGCGGGGTTGCTAGGGTTCCAGACATCCTTTTATCTCCTTGAAAATCATGCTTTCGGTTAGAGTGAAACAACGTCATGCCTGCGGCCCGGGCGGCAGCGCCGCCAGAGCGATATCGCCAGCGATGTGCTGCGCAAACTGGGTAAAGACGTGCTGAACGCCGTCGGCGATCAGATTGGCCTGCTCCCGGCTGTAGTGGTCCTGGCGGTAGGTCATCATCACCCGCAGGGATTTCTTCCCGGCCAAATCGTCTTCCATCACCTCAAACTGCAGGCCGAGCAGCGATTCGGCTTTCTCCGGCTCCACCTGACGGTAGGCGATCGCGCTGCCGTCCTGCAGCCGGAACTCGCCGTTCAGCTTGATGCGGCTGTGGATCTGGATAAACACTTCAAACATGTGGTTCTTGCGGTCGGCGTCCACGCCGAACAGCCCTTCCTCCACCAGATCGATCGGAATATCGGTGTACGGCAGCGAGCCGTTGATGGTGTTTTTCACCTGGCTGACCAACCCGGCCACCGTCAGCCCCTCGTCGAAGCGCACGCGGTGCACCACTACGGTGGTGAAGTAACCGACGGTATCGAAGAACTCGGCGTCGTTACGGCCGGAGGTCGAGGTGCCCACCAGCAGATCCGCCGGGCCGCCGAGCAGGCGCAGCGCCGAGGTAATCCCGGCATACACCACGTTGAACAGCGAAGCGTTGTTGCGGCGGGCGAGCTGATACAGGCCTTCCGCCACGGCAGGGTCGACCTCGAACTCCAGCCAGCCGCCGTTGACGTCCGCCGGTGCCGGCACCGCCGGATGGGTGGACGGCTCTTGCCGGAAGATCGGCTGGCCGACCGGCGCGCCGCGCAGCGCGTCGAGCCAGTAGTCCAGATGTTGCTGCTGCACCCCGGAGGCCCGCTGCTGCCGGGCGAAAGTGTGGAACTGCGGCGGTTGCCCGCTCCACTGCGGCGCCTGGCCGACGACGCGATGGCGATAGGCGACGCCCAGCTCATCCATCATCAGGTTGAGCGACCATTCATCCAGCACCACATGGTGGAACAACAGCGACAGCAGCTGTTGGCCGTTGTCCGCATCGCGCAGCAGCGTGACGCGCAGCGGCAGCTCGGCGGCCAGATCGAACCGGTGCTGGCCGGCATCGGCCAACAGGGCGGCGGCGTTGCCCGCCGGCGTCTCGTGGGAGAAGCGGAACCACGAGTAGTCCGCGAGTTCGGCAGCCGGCACCACCACCTGCACCACTTCGCCCTGCTGCTCGACGAAGCGTGAACGCAGCACGGTATGGCGAGTCATGACGTCGATAAACGCCTGACGCAGCGCCGTTTCATCCACCGCATCGAAGAAGCGCAGAGAGAACGGCAGGTTGAAAATCTCGTCATGGCCGAAGGCTTCATACACCTTCCACAGCGACTCCTGCGCCAGCGACAGCGGCGCCTGCGCGCGATCATGGTCGTCGGCGGTGGCCACCGCGGCATTCGGCTGCGCGACGTTCAGGCGTTTGGCGTAGCCCGCCAACCCGCGCGCCGTCGGATGGCTGAACAGATCGTTAATGTTGATTTCGATCTGATGCAGGCTCAGCAAGCGGCCGATCACCCGGGTAGCGACCAGCGAATGGCCGCCGCGATCGAAGAAGTCTTCATCCAGGGTCATTTCCGGCGCCACCAGCGCCTCACGGAACTCCTGCAAAATCAGCGGTGCAACGCTTTCGTCTACGTCGCCGTTCGCCGCCGGCGCGGCCATCGCCGGGAAAGCGGCCTCAGCCACCGGCAAGGCGACGGCAATCCGCTGCCCGGCCAGGAACGCGCTGAACTGCTCCAGCAGGAAAGGCGCCGCGTGCGGAGACAGGCGCGGGTCGGTGACCAGCTCCAGCGTCAGCGTTTCTGCCTCCGGCAAGCCCAGCAGCAGCGCCAGTTCAAACGGCGTATGCAGCGGCGGCAGCAACAGGCGTTCGGCGTGAACGCCTTCCAGCCGCCACTCTGCGGCCAGATCGTCGCGCCAGGCCACCAGCAGCTGCGCCCGTTGCGAGTCCGGCTGTTCAGCCACGGCCTGCGCCAGCAGCCGCTGCCCGACGTCGCTCTCGCCATGCTGCACGGTCAGGCGCATCAGCGGCGCCGCCGTCAGGCCCAGCTCCAGGCCGACGAACTCCGCCGTTTCTGCGGCCGGCACGCACAGCTGCACCGCTTGGCCGCCGGCCTGCGCGGCGACGAACTCGGCAAACCGTGCCGCCACCGCCGCCAGCAAGGCCCGCGGCGTGTCGTTGGCGGGCAACAGCGAGCGATCAATGCGCGTGACCACGCGCGAGCCCACCGGCGGCAACGCTTCAGCGCGCTGCGCCGGGCTGCGATAATCCTGCAGCGAGACCGCCTGGCGCACCCACGGCAGCTGCGGCTCCGGGTTTTCCGCCAGCTCGACCGGCGCCACCGCGAAAGGCAGAGGCATCACATCCCCGTTATAACGGGCGGACAGCATCGCCGGCAGGTGGCGCCACGGCAGCGTTTCCGCCAGGATGTCATGCAAGACCACGCCCAAAATCACGTCATCGCCCGGCATGAGCAACAGCAGGCAGCGCAGCGGCGCTTCGTTTTCCAGTTCAAACGGCACCGCCTGCGCCTGCAGCAGGCAACCCATGGCGTGTTGTTCGTCCGCCACCTGACGAAGGCTCACCGGCAACGGCGCCGAGCCGGCGGGGCGTTTCACCAGACCGTTTTCGTCATCAAAAACGTAGCGCACGTCCACGCCAGGCGTTTCCCGCACCAGCGCCTGCAGCGCCGCCGTCAGTTGAGCAACATCCACCTTTCCCGTCAGGCGCCAGGCCAGCGCCCGCTGCCCGCGTGCGTCACCCTGCTGCAGATGGGCAAACCATGCCCGCTCTTCGGCTTCGCTCACCGGCCGTTCGCCGTCCGCCGACGCCGCGCCCAGCGCCTGAAACGCGCTCTCCAGCCGCTGGGCCTCTTCATCGCTCAGAATGCTGTCAAAATCACCGATCACTGCGTTATCTCCTTTGCCCGGCCGTGCCGGGATAGCGCATAAAAAAGGGGACATTCGTCCCCCGTCATCGCGATAGCGTTAGAAATTCAGCTCAACTGCTGCGCCGACCAGACGGCCTCGCTGAAGAGTCGCCGTGTAGATGTCGTTGCTTCTGACCATCTCGCGGCGGTCTGAATCAAACAGGTTTTTCGCATACAGCGTGGCGCGACCGTAGTCGAAGGTGTAAGCCAGCTGGGCGTTGGCCGTCCAATAGGAGCCGATGCGCCCGCGCGAGTCGTTGTCGTATTGCGAATAGTAGGAGTCGGTAAACGCCACGTTGCTGCTCAGCTCCCACCCTTTCAGGAACTGATATTTAGCACCCATGTTGGCGGTGTAAGCCGGTGCGCGCGCCAGCTCATGCCCTTCCACGCCGCTGCCCGAGAACTTCTTGATGTCGGTTTTCAGCAGGCCGAGGTTGCCGAACAGCTCGAAGTCCCAGCGCGGCTGCCAGGTGGCGCCGATTTCCGCGCCGTAGGTTTCCACCTTGTCGGCGTTGCGGATCACGCTGGAGTTCTCACCCAACGAATAAGGCAGCTGCATATCCTTGTAATCGTTGTAGAAGATGTTACCCGTCAGCACCACGTTGGCGTCTTTCAGGTGATGGCGGGTATACAGCTCGTAGTTCCACACATACTCGGAACCGTAGGTATAGCTGACCACCGGCGTACCGATCGTGATGCCACCACCGCCGGCGTTATAGCCGCGGGCGATCTTGGCACCGTAGGTTTGGGTATCCGTCGGTTTCCAGGCCACGTCCAGCTTCGGCAGGAACACGGTGTAGGTTTCGTCGAAGTCGATGCGCACCGCCTGGCTGCCGCCGTCGCGGCGACGGTGTTCGCGTTCCAGACGGCTGGCGGCGGTCACGTCCACCTGCGGCGTCAGCGCATAGGTCAGCTCGGCGAACGCCGAATGGGTATCGGTTTTATCTTTGAAGGTCGATCCGCCGAAGATGTTGACGAACTCATCCTGCGTGCCGTGGAAATAACGCAGCCCTGCCAGCCCGTGCAGGCGGCTGTCCGCGCCGCCGAAGCGCACCACCGGTTCTACGTGAACTTCCTGGCCGTCGATCTCGGCGTATTGGATGTTGTAAGCGGTCGGCCGATTGATATTGAAATCGGTATAGATAACGCGGTTTTCAAACGTCAGCGCATCGGAGGCCTCCCAGGCCAGATCCCAGATGGTGCTGTTCATGTTGCTTTTGAACACGGCGCGGCGCGGATCGTGACGCGGATTGGTCGGGTGCGGCTGCGGGTTGAGGCTTTCGTTCTGTGGCGCGGTGCTGCCGAAGTGGTTAAAGGTCAGCTTGGTGGTCAGATCGCGCAGGCCGGCCGGGTTGAACAACAGCTTGGCGCGGGCAGTGGTGGCTTCCACTTCGCGCGGGTCGCCCACTGGCGCATAGGCCGGCAGATCGGCTTCGCTGCGGCGGCGCTGGCGATCGACGCTGACGCGGAACGCCAGCTGATCTTCCACCAGCGGGCCAGATGCCATGGCGGCCAGCTGTGAAGAGTGCTGGTTGCCGGCCCCGCCCTTGAAGGCGCTTTCCCATTCGAAGGTCGGATCTTTACTGGCCATAACGATGGCGCCGGCGATGGCGTTACGCCCCTGAATGTAGCTTTGCGGGCCGAGGAACACTTCGACGCGATCCAGATCCCACAGCGACTGCGGGCCGAACGCCTGTTCGTTATAGGTCAGCGAACGGCCGTCCAACGACAGATTGAGGCGCGGGCGGGTGCCGCTGAGGAAGGCGTTGGCGCCGACGTTCGGGCCGGAGCCGTCGATGCCGCGCACGGTCGGCAGTTCGTTGCCGATGCCCAGATCCACCACGTTGGGGGTCATGCGCAGCAGATCGGGGATCTGCACTGCGTCGGGCATCGAGGCGATGCGGTTGCTGTCGAACACCTGCACGCTGGAACCGGTGTCGAAAATGGAACGTTTGATCTTCTCACCGGTGACCAGCAGCGTTTCCGCGTCCTGGTAGGTTTCGTTGCTCTTGGTTTCCGCCGCGTTGACGTTACCGATCGCCAGTGAACATACCCCTAAAAATACGGAGGAAAACGCCCCAATGGCTTTCAACCCCGCTTTTTCCCCGTTTCCTACGCTTTCATGCCGTTGAGCCGCAAAATGCTTGCCCATAGATGTCTTCTCCTTTCATCCCAGAGGTGCACAAAATTTGATTTTTTTTACACAACCTACATCGACACTCACACAGACCATGACGCTCCGGCCTTCCCGACCTTTGTGTTGCTTATCCCTGCGACAAACCCATGCCTTGCGCGGCCGAACGGGCGCGGCCCCGTCCACGGCCAAGCCGCCGGCGGAGCGGCCGGCGGCTTGTATAAAAACGTAAAATAATGTTAAGAATGATAATATTTTGCATTTTCTAATGCAAATCATTATCAACAAAGGTGTGAGGAAAGCCGCGATAACAGACAGAAAACCTTATACTTTCGCAGGTAAAACAGGCGCTGCAACAACAAGCAATCATTACAATGCTAAGAATAATATAGATAAATTATTCACACCCAACGATACGCCCGTCCGCCCTCGCTAAAACCCCTTATAGATAGCACCCTCGCGTCAAATGGATTAAATAATAATAATTTTCATTCCTATTAACATTTGGATATATTCTTGCAGTCTCGTTGGCTGAATCAAAATGGATACCCGATGAAAGCTTTGACCACGATGCAGGCCGCCTATTGGGTAGGCCGACAGTCCGCTCCTCCCCTCGGCGGCATGGCCGCCCACCTGTATGCGGAATTCGACGGCGGCGAGCTGGATCTCGCCCGACTGCGCCAGGCCGTCGATGCGCTGTACCTGCGTCATCCGCTGTTACGCCTGCGCATTACCGATGATGGCCGGCAGACGATCGCGCCTCCCGGCCCCCGGCACACCTTGCATCTCGACGACTGGCGGCACGCCGATACAGCGACGCTGGCAGCCGCGCTCGCCGCCAAACGCCAGGCAAAAAGTACCCAGCTGCTGCCGCTGGAACAGGGCGTGCCCTGCGATATCAGCCTGAGCCTGTTGCCGGAAGGGCGCAGCCGCCTGCATGTCGATCTCGATATGATCGCCGGCGATGCCATGAGCTTTCGCCTGTTGATGGAAGATCTGACGGCGTTTTATCACCAGTGCCCACCGGTACCCTCCCATGACGCGCCGCCGGCCTACTTCGATCACCTCGCACAACGTGACGCCGACGAGGCGCTGCGCCAGCGGCGCGAACGCGGCCAGCGTTGGTGGCGTGAGCGTCTGGCGCAGGTGCCACCGGCGCCGCGTCTGCTGCGCACGCCGGACCGCTGCCGCAGCGATCGCCTGGCCATACAGCTGGACGCAGAGGAAAGCCGCGCGCTGGAGAACGTCGCCAAACGGCACCACACCTCGCTCTCGACGCTGTTTCTCGCACTGTTCGCCCTGGCCGTCGGCCAGGGGTGGAACATGACGCGCTTTCGGCTCAACGTGCCGCTGTTCCACCGCGAGAGCGAACGGGAGGACGCGCATCGCCTCATCGGCGATTTCTCTAACCTGGTGCTGCTCGGCGTGGAGCTGAACCCGACGGAAAACCTGAGCGCCTTCTGCCGGCGCCTGATGACCCAGCTGGCGGAGCTGATCGAGCATGCGGATTACCCCGGCGTGAGCGTGATGCGCGATCTGTCGCGCCTGCACGGCAGCCTGCAGCCTTCGCCGGTGGTGTTTACCGCCGGTTTCGGCATCCGCGGCAAGACGCTGTTTTCCGAACGGGTCACCGACACCTTCGGCCGTCTCGGCTGGGTCATCTCTCAGGGGCCGCAGGTGGCGCTGGATGCGCAGGTCGCCCACGTCGACGACGGCATTCTGATCAACTGGGACGTGCGGCTCGACGCGTTCCCCGAGCAGGTGCTGCCACGCCTGCTGGCCTGTTACCGGGCGCTGCTGCACCTGGCCGCGCGGCAAACGGCGGCGTTCGATCGCCCGCTGTCGCACCTGCTGGCGCAATGCACGCCCGACGCGCTGGCGCAGCAGGCGCCGGTGCGCCAGGTGCTGCATCGGCTGCTGGCGCGGGTGGCCCCCGAGGCCGGCTTGCGCGACCACGACGATATCCACCGCTTGGCCTTGCCGGATGCCGGGGTGAACGCGCTGCTGACGGTGCTCAACAAGTATCTGGCGGCGGGGCTGACGGCGCAGGATCTGGCGGCGCATTCCTCCCCTGCGGCGCTGGCGGCATTGATCTGCCAACGCTCGCCCGAGGCAGGAAGGCATGCGAAAACGCTGCTCGCCGCGCTGGCGCCGCAGCACTGAGATCGGTTTCCGGGCGCGCGGCGCCCGGCTCGTTTTAATCGGTTAGCGACTATAGGGAAGTACCATGGAGACAGCTTTAACCGCACTGCAGCAGGCCTATCTTCTGGGCCGCAGCGATCGATGGCCGCTCGGCGGCGTGGCGATGCACGACTTTCGCGAATACCGCGCCCGGCAGCTGGACGTACCGCGCCTTGAAGCGCGCCTGACCGAGCTGGTACAGCATTACCCGGCGTTGCGCACCTGCATCAATGTGCAGCGCGGCACGCAGCACGTACGCCCGGAGGTGACGCTGCATCTGGATCGCCACGATTTGCGCGCCCTTGATGGCGAAGCGGCGCAGCGCCAGATCGAACAGCTGCGCGCGCGTTACTCCCACCAGCGCCACGATCCGAGCCAACCGCTGTGGCGCATCGCCGTGATCCAACGGGCGGAACAGCAGGATCCGACGGGATCGCCGTACGATACGCTGATCCTCACCAGCTTCGATGCGTTGATCCTCGACGGCCAGGGGATCTCCACCGTGATCGCGCGCCTGTTTGACGATCGCCCTCTGGCGCCGACCGCCGCTGCGCTGCCGCCCCCTGCTGCACCTGCGGCGCAGCGCCAGGCCGATGCCGCCTACTGGCGCGACAAGCTGCAGGATGTCACCACCCCGTCAGCGTTACCGTGGCGCGCCCCGCTCGCCAATCTCACCTCGTCGCGCTATCGCCGCGCCACCCTGACGCTGCCGCGCGATACGATAAAACAGCTCGGCCGCCTGGGATCGCCACATGCGCTGCTGCGTAACAGCCTGCTGTCGGCGCTGATCCTCGATACGCTGGCCCACTGGACCACCGACGGCGAGCTGTGCGTCGGCGTGCCGGTGGCATTCCCCGCCGCCGACGGTGCACTGGGCAACGCCTCCAGCTTCGTAGCGGTACGCTATTCGCGCCACGGCGAAGATTTTATCCAGCGCGCACAAGCCTTGCAGGACGACGTGCTCGGCGCGCTCGACCACCTGACGTTTTCCGGCGTCGATCTGGCGCGGCAGTTGCTCGGCCAAAGCCAGGGCGGCCCGGCGCTGCCGGTGATCCTGACCAACTGCCTGGGCTGGGAGACGCTGCCGGCCGAGGCGCCGGTGCGCTTCCACGACGGCCTGACCCAAACGCCGCAGGTCGCCATTGATATTCGCCTGACGCTGGACAGCGAAAAAAACCTGCAGCTGTGCGTGGACTACGCCGAGCAGGCGCTGCACGGCGAGCAGGTAGAAGCCATGCTGGCGGCGTTGCAGCGACGCATCCTGCACAGTTGCCAACGGGCCGACCTGGCGATCGCGCCGCGGGACTTCATCGATCTGGCGCATTACCGCCACAACGACAGCGAAGCGAATTACGCACCTTATCCTTATCTGGCACTGCTGGCCGAGCGGCTGTTCGGCGCGCAAGACGGCGGCAATGCGCTGATCTGCGGCGAACAGACGCTGACCTACCGCGAGCTGGGCCAGCGGATCGCCACGGCGATCGCCAATCTGCAGAGCCGCGGCGTGCAGCCGGGCAACGTGGTCGCGCTGTATCTGCCGCGCAGCCCGGAACAGATCATCTTCAGCCTCGCCTGCGCCCTGCAGGGCGTGATCTGGGTGCCTGTCGATATCAACTCGCCGCCGGAACGCACCGCCTACCTGCTGGAAAACTGCCGGCCGACGCTGGTGGTGCACGGCGGCGATCTGGAGACGCCGATCGGCGTGACGCCGGCGACCCTGCTGGCGCCGACGGATCGCGCGCCTGCGCTGCCGGATGAGCAGACGCTGGTTGAACGCAGCGCCAGCCAGGCCGCGAGCTACTACCTGTATACCTCCGGCACCACCGGTAAGCCCAAATGCGTGGTGCTCAACAACCGCGCCACCGCCAACGTCGTCCACCAGACCCAGCAGCGCTGGGCGGTCACCGCCGACGACGTCTTCATTTCCGTCACGCCGCCGCACCATGACATGTCAATGTTCGATCTGTTCGGTTCGCTGTGCGCCGGCGCCACGCTGGTGCTGCCGGCGCCGCATCAGGAAAAGGACGCCATCAGCTGGAACCAGCTGGTGGAAAAGCACCGGGTTAGTCTGTGGTGTTCGGTGCCCGCGATTCTGGAGATGCTGCTCACCTGCAAAACGGCCGACAGCCTGCGTTCGCTGCGCCTGGTGGCGCAAGGCGGCGACTACATCAAGCCGGCGACGGTACAAACCCTGCGTACCCTGCGCCCGGATCTCGCGCTGTTCTCGCTCGGCGGACCGACCGAAACCACCATCTGGAGCATCTGGCACCCGATCGCCCCGCAGGAGAACGGCACCGTGCCTTACGGCCGCCCGCTGCCGGCCAACCGCTACTTCATCTGCCATGACGACGGCAGCCACTGCCCGGCCGGCGTAGTCGGCCGCATCCATACCGCCGGGATCAACCTGGCGTTGGGCTACCTGGAGCAGGGGGAGCTGAAGCAGCACGATTTCGTTACCCTCGAAGGGCCGGATGGGCAACCGCTGCGCGCTTTTCGCACCGGCGATCAGGGCTACTACCGGGCGGACGGCAACATCATGTTCGCCACCCGGGTGAACGGCTATGTGAAGATCCGCGGCGTGCGCGTCTCGTTGCCGGAAATCGAAGACGTGCTGCGCCGCCATCCGGCGATCCAGGACATGGTGGTGGTGGATTACCCCAGCGGAGAGAACAACGAGGCGGCGCTCGGTGCCCTGTATCTGACCCGCGACGGCAAACCGCTGCCGCTGTCCGAGATCCGCGCCTTCGCCACCGGCTATCTGCCCTGTACCCATATTCCGACACGCTTTATCCATGCCGAGGCGCTGCCGCTGTCCGCCAACGGCAAAACCGACCGCCATCGCATCCGTGCCGACCTGAGCCACCAGCAAACCGCGCCGGCGCTGAACGCCTGTGCGGCCCCGCCGCCGAACGCGCCTTTGGCGCGCAGCGCAGAGATCCTGACCATTTACTGGCAGGCGATCGGCGTGGCACCGCGCCCGGAATGGGGAGAAGAGACGGCATTTATCGCCATGGGGCTGAAGCTGCCGCATATCAAACAGGTGGCGGAACGCCTCAATGACGCTTTCGGTACCCGGCTGGTGAGCAGTTCGCTCCTGCCGTGCAAGAACGCGCGCGAAGTGGCGGCGTTGTTGGCCAACTGAAACCACACCACTCGGGCGGGGACATCCCCCGCCCGCATTTTATCAGGCGGGCAACGCCGTCAGGGCCGCCAGCGGCTGCTCCCAGGCTTCCCGCTGCAGCGCGCGCAACAGGAATTCCTGCAGCGCCTCGCCATAGTCCAGCGCATCCTCCGTCGGGAACTGCTCCAGATAAATATCGATATCCACCTGCAGATCGCGGGCGTCGGTGCGGCCGCGATAAGTCAGGTTAAAACCGTCGCCCGAGCCGCCGGCCAATACGCGGCGGGTGCCGCTACAGCCGACAAAACGAGGCGCATCGAAGGGTTGTACGTTGATGAAGGGGGAAATAAAGAAGCGCGAGTCAGGATCCACACCGCGATCGGCGGCCAGTTGGCGCAGGCGGTAGCCGGCGTGGCTGCGCAGCTCGCGCAGCTGCTGCGTCAGAGTGGTGAGAAAGCCCCCCAGCGTCTCCGCCTGCGGCGGTGACACCAGCAGCGGCAGGGTGTTGACCGCCAACGAAGGCACGTTGGTGGCGGCCTGCCCGCGGCGATTCATCGCTGGCATCCACATCGGCAACGCCTCGCCCTGCCGGGTGTCGCGGGGCATCACCTGAAATAGCCAGGCCGCCGACAGCGCCACCAGCAAGTCGGGCCAATTGATGCCGCTGCGCTCCGCCAGCTGCGCCAGTCGTTGCGATACCGCCGCCGGCAGCCGGTGGTGGGTGCTCAGACGCCGCACGCCATAGGCCTCACCGCCCTTGCGCACCGTCGGCAGCGCCTGCGACGGCGGCAGATAGCTCTGCCAAAAGCGCCGATCGCGCTCGCATCGCTCAGAACCCGCGTAGGCCAGCTCAGCCTGTTGAAAGGCGTCGAAGGCGCCCAGAGGCATGCCCGCGCTACCTTCACCCAGATAGTGTGCATACAACGCGGCGCAGCGGTGTTCAATTAGCGCCATACCGAAACCATCAACCAGAATATGGTGCGCACGTACGTACCAGAGGTAGCGCTCCGGCCCCAGCTTGATCAGCCAGGCGGCGGCTAACGGCTCGCAGTGCAGCGCCCGGCGCTGCGCGATATCTTCGCGCATCAGGTTTTGCGCCGCCTGCCAGGGATCGCCGTGCGTTTGCAGATCGATGCGTTGCAATGGCGGTATACGCTGTGGATCGTGCCGTAACGGCGGAGGAGAGTCGCCATGCCGCTCGCCAAAGCGCAGGGCAAACGCCTGCGTCTCGGCGAGGGTGGCGGCGATCGCCCGGCAGAGCGTCTCTTCCTCTACCGCGCCGCACAGTTCGGTGCAGTGTGCGACGGTGGACAGGGTCTGCCCGGGGTGCAAGGTGTGTTCTTCCCAGAAATCAAGCTGCGCTGGCGCCAGCGGCAACCATTCAGAGGCCAAAGCGGTGTCCGACATGTTACCTACCTTTGATAAGCCCGAATAAAGACGCCGAACGGGCGTAACCCGCCGTTCAACGGCTTTTGCGTGTCTCCATACATCATCAAATGAAAATGATAATAACATCTATTATCATTTCTATTAATTTGGTAACACTTTAGATTCTGTTAAGCGGGGATGCAAGTCGCGCAGTGGGGACGGAGAAAAGAAAGTGGCGGAGAGAAGACGGCTAAAAACAAAACGCCCCGGCACAGCTGCCCGGGGCGTTTTTAACATCAGAGCTGCTCGATGATTAGGCCTGATTGGCCGGCTTCACCTTCTGCGCCAGAAACTCCGTTTCGTAGGCCAGCGCCTTCTTGCGATCGAACTGGTGTTCCCACTTGGCGATCACCAGCACCGCCAGTGCGTTACCCACGACGTTCAGCGCGGTGCGCGCCATATCCAGGATACGGTCCACGCCGGCGATGAACGCCAGGCCTTCCAACGGAATGCCGACGCTGCCCAGCGTGGCCAGCAGCACCACGAACGAAACGCCCGGCACGCCGGCGATCCCTTTCGAGGTGACCATCAGCGTCAGCACCAGCACGATCTCCTGCCCCAACGACAGCTCGATGCCGTACAGCTGGGCGATAAAGATAGCGGCAATGCTCTGGTACAGCGTCGAGCCATCCAGGTTAAAGGAGTAGCCGGTCGGCACCACGAAGCTGGTGATCGACTTGGGCGCGCCGTAGGCCTCCATCTTTTCGATGATGCGCGGCAGCACCGTTTCCGAGCTGGCGGTGGAATAAGCCAGGATCAGTTCGTCTTTCAGGATACGGATCAACGTCCAGATGCGCAGGTTGCACAGCCGGGCGACAGCCCCCAGCACCACCAGGGCGAAGAACGCGATGGCGAAGTACACCAGCACCACCAGCTTGGCCAGCGGCAGCAGCGAGGCGAAACCGAAGTTGGCTACCGTGACCGCAATCAGGCCAAACACCCCGATCGGCGCATAGCGCATGATCATGTGGGTGACTTTGAACATGCTCTCGGACACCGCCTTGAACACCTTCAGCAGCGGCTCTTTGGTCTCTTTCGGCAACGACGACAGCCCCAGACCGAACAGCACCGAGAAGAAGATAATCGGCAGCATGTCGCCCTTGGCCATCGACGAGAAGACGTTCGACGGGATCAGCGACAGAATGGTCGCCACCAGACTGTGCGAACCGCTTTGCACCTGTTCGGTGGTTTTCTCATACTGCGAAATGTCCACCGTGGTCAGCGTCGACATATCGATGCCGTGGCCGGGTTGGAATACGTTGGCCAGCGTCAACCCCACCACGATGGCAACGGTGGTGATCACTTCGAAGTAAATAATGGTTTTCAATCCGATGCGGCCCAGCTTTTTCGCATCGCCCACGCCGGCAATACCGACGATCAGCGTGGAAATAACGATCGGTACCACAATCATCTTGATCAGGCGAATAAAGATATCACCCGACGGGCTGAGAATATTGCTGACCAGCCACTCACGAGATTCTGTCTGGTTGTGCAATACCGCGCCAACAATAATACCCAGCACCAACGCGATCAGGATTTGCCAAGCCAGGCTAATTTTTACACTTTTCATACCCAAAAAGTCCTCAAAGACTCTTTTCGCCGTACAAAGTCGCAACACGGAGAAAAGAATACTTAATCATTTATTACAGGCTTATGTTAATTCAGTGGAAGCGTTCACCTGCCCTGGGTGCGACACAGTATAAATCTGTATCATCCGGGCGGCATGCTCTGCAAGCCTTGATTTGTCAGGGTTGAGCGCTGAATCGAATAACAAAAATTTCGCGTTACTATTTCAAATGGCATAATTGCTTGTTATTAAAAACATAATTTCTCATGCAATGAAGCACATAACCGCGCCGACGACGTTTTTTTGAACGCCATTAAAATGCGTTATTTTTCGCCCATTCTGCATATTTAATCCGCATCAAATGTTTATATTTTGTTACGTAAAAGTCAAATAAATGAGAATTGACCGAGTGACATTTTCGACCATAAATGCAGCACCGCTTTATATTTAGCTTAAAAATCGAGCGATGGCGCAGAGTGAATCCCCTAGGATATCACCCGACCTTTCATCAGGAATTAAAGGTTAATAAAACGTTATTTCACGGCGTGCCGTCCATCGTTATATCGCGTTAATATCAACTTCGAATATTAATAGCGAAAAATAATCCAAAAAGATTTATAGCGTGAAATAACGCAGGCCTTTCCCACGCGATTAATCACGAGGCAAACAGTCTCGTCTTTTTTTATTCTTTTTTGTTCTTTAGATAAGTGTTTTTGGCTAAAAACGCGGGTTTATGATGAATTAAACGCCAAAGAGATAGATGCGTCCTGCAAATGCGACAGAACTATTACAAATCAATATCTTTGTTGCGTGATCTGCCGCGCAAAAAAGAAACAAAGAATCGTAGCAAACTATACTTAACCTTCAGTTGACATATCATTAACAACTTCAAGGAGAAAAGCTATGAGCCAACTGCATAAACACGCTATTCCTTCTGCAATTGCAGAGCGCGCCCTGATTAATCCGGCACAATACCAACAGTATTATCAACAGTCGGTTCAAGACCCAGAGGCTTTCTGGGGTGAGCATGGCAAAATCCTGGACTGGATCAAACCCTATACCAAAGTTAAAAACACGTCGTTCGATCCCGGCCACGTCAGCATTCGTTGGTTTGAAGACGGCACGCTGAACCTGTCTGCCAACTGTCTGGACCGCCATCTGGCTGAGCGCGGCGACCAGACCGCCATTATCTGGGAAGGCGATGACCCGACCCAATCCAAGAACGTGACTTACAAACAGCTGCACCATGACGTCTGCCAGTTCGCCAACGTGCTGAAAAAGCTCGGCGTGAAAAAAGGCGACGTGGTGGCTATCTATATGCCGATGGTGCCGGAAGCGGCGGTCGCGATGCTGGCCTGTGCGCGCATCGGCGCCGTACATTCGGTGATCTTCGGCGGCTTCTCGCCGGAAGCGGTCGCCGGACGCATTATCGACTCCAACGCCAAACTGGTCATTACCGCCGATGAAGGCCTGCGCGCCGGCCGCGCCGTGCCGCTGAAAAAGAACGTCGACGATGCGCTGAAAAATCCCGGCGTGGTCAGCGTGGCCAACGTGGTGGTATTCCAACGCACCGGCAAACCGGGTTACTGGCAGGAAGGGCGCGATCTGTGGTGGCATGAACTGACCCAGGGCGTCTCCGCCGACTGCCCGCCGGAAGAAGTGAACGCCGAGGACCCGCTGTTTATCCTGTATACCTCCGGCTCGACCGGCAAGCCGAAAGGCGTGCTGCACACCACCGGCGGCTACCTGGTGTACGCTGCGATGACCTTTAAGTATGTGTTCGACTACCACGACGGCGACATTTATTGGTGCACCGCCGACGTGGGCTGGGTCACCGGCCACAGCTATCTGCTGTACGGCCCGCTGGCCTGCGGCGCCACCACGCTGATGTTCGAAGGCGTGCCTAACTATCCAGGCGTCAATCGCCTGTCGCAGGTGATCGACAAACACCAGGTCAACATTCTGTATACCGCGCCGACCGCCATTCGCGCCCTGATGGCCGAAGGCGACAAGGCGATCGAGGGCACCCGACGCGATTCGCTGCGCATCATGGGCTCGGTCGGCGAGCCGATCAACCCGGAAGCCTGGGAGTGGTATTACAACAAGATAGGCAACGCAAAGTGCCCGATCGTCGATACCTGGTGGCAAACCGAAACCGGCGGCTTCATGATTACCCCGCTGCCGGGCGCCACCGAGCTGAAGGCCGGTTCCGCCACGCGGCCTTTCTTCGGCGTACAGCCGGCGCTGGTCGATAACGTCGGCACACCGCAGGAAGGCGCCTGCGAAGGCAACCTGGTGATCGTCGACTCCTGGCCGGGCCAGGCGCGTACCCTGTTTGGCGATCATGACCGCTTCGAGCAAACCTACTTCTCGACCTTCAAAGGCATGTACTTCAGCGGTGACGGCGCCCGCCGCGACGAGGACGGTTACTACTGGATCACCGGCCGCGTCGACGACGTGCTGAACGTCTCCGGCCACCGTCTGGGCACCGCCGAGATCGAGTCTGCGCTGGTATCGCACCCGAAAATCGCCGAAGCGGCGGTGGTCGGCATTCCTCACAACATCAAAGGCCAGGCGATCTACGCCTACATCACGCTGAATCACGGCGAAGAACCAACGCCGGAGCTCTATACCGAAGTGCGCAACTGGGTGCGTAAAGAGATAGGGCCGATCGCCACGCCGGACGTGCTGCACTGGACAGATTCGCTGCCCAAAACGCGCTCCGGCAAGATCATGCGGCGTATCCTGCGCAAAATTGCCGCCGGCGACACCAGCAACCTGGGGGATACCTCCACGCTGGCGGATCCGGCCGTAGTCGACAAGCTGTTGGAAGAAAAACAATCAATGAAAGTGCCGTCATAATTTACGCCGCTTCAGGCCGCTCATTCGGATAACGCGCCGTTGAGCGGCCCTGGCGCGGCGTACTCTATCAATACCTACTGGAGACACTCTGATGAATGACACCATTTATCAAGGGATTGAAGAAAACCCGCGCTTTAAAGAGCTGGTGAGAAAACGCGGCCGGTTCGCCTGGCTGCTTTCGCTGATTACGCTGGCGCTGTACGTCGGCTTTATTCTGTTGATCGCCTTCGATCCGCAATGGCTCGGCACGCCGATCGCCGCCGGATCGACCATCACCCGCGGGATCCCGGTCGGCGTCGGGCTGATCGTGATCTCTTTCGTCTTGACCGGGATCTACGTGTTTCGCGCCAACGGCGAGTTCGATCGCCTCACCGCAGAAATCCTGCGTGAGGTGAAACAATGAAGCGTTTATGCTCCGCCCTTTCCGCCGCCGCGTTGCTGTTGCTGCCCGGTCTGGCTCATGCCGACGCCATCGGCGGCGAAGTGCATCGTCAACCGCTGAACATCCAGGCGATCGTGATGTTTATCCTGTTTGTCGGCGCCACCCTGTACATCACCTACTGGGCGTCCAAACGCACCCGTTCCCGCCAGGACTACTACACCGCGGGTGGGCGCATCACCGGCCTGCAAAACGGCCTGGCGATCGCCGGCGACTTCATGTCCGCCGCCTCGTTCCTCGGCATCTCCGCCCTGGTTTACACCTCGGGTTATGATGGCCTGATCTATTCCATCGGCTTCCTCATCGGCTGGCCGATCATTCTGTTCCTGATCGCGGAGCGCCTGCGCAACCTCGGCCGTTATACCTTTGCCGATGTCGCCTCTTACCGTCTGCAGCAGAAACCTATCCGCACCCTGTCGGCCTGCGGCTCATTGGTGGTAGTCGCGCTGTATCTGATCGCGCAGATGGTCGGCGCCGGCAAGCTGATCCAGCTGCTGTTCGGGCTCAACTACCACGTGGCGGTGATCCTGGTCGGTATCCTGATGGTGTTGTACGTGCTGTTCGGCGGCATGCTGGCCACCACCTGGGTGCAAATCATCAAGGCGGTACTGCTGCTGGCCGGCGCCAGCTTTATGGCGCTGATGGTGATGAAGTCGGTCAACTTCGACTTCAATACCCTGTTCGCCGAAGCGGTGAAGGTGCATCCGAAAGGCATCGCCATCATGAGCCCCGGCGGCCTGGTCTCCGATCCGATTTCCGCGCTGTCGCTCGGCCTGGCGCTGATGTTCGGCACCGCCGGTCTGCCGCACATCCTGATGCGCTTCTTCACCGTGAGTGACGCCAAAGAAGCGCGCAAGAGCGTGTTCTACGCCACCGGTTTTATCGGTTACTTCTATATCCTGACCTTTATCATCGGCTTCGGCGCCATCTTGCTGGTCAGCGCCAATCCGGCGTTCAAAGACGCCACCGGCGCGCTGCTGGGCGGCACCAACATGGCGGCGGTGCACCTGGCCAATGCCGTTGGCGGCAACTTCTTCCTCGGCTTTATCTCGGCGGTGGCCTTCGCCACCATTCTGGCGGTCGTTGCAGGCCTGACGCTGGCCGGCGCCTCGGCCGTTTCCCACGATCTGTACGCCAGCGTGATGAAAAACGGCAAGGCGACCGAACGCGATGAGCTGAAGGTCTCCAAAATCACCGTCGTGGTGCTCGGCCTGGTCGCTATCGCGCTGGGGATTTTGTTCGAGAAGCAGAACATCGCCTTTATGGTCGGGCTGGCATTCTCGATCGCCGCCAGCTGTAACTTCCCTATCATCATCCTGTCGATGTACTGGTCGCGTTTGACCACTCGCGGCGCAATGATTGGCGGCTGGCTGGGCCTGCTGACGGCGGTGATTCTGATGATCCTCGGCCCGACGATCTGGGTGCAGATCCTCGGCCATGAAAAGCCGATTTACCCGTATGAATATCCGGCGCTGTTCTCGATGATCGTGGCCTTTGTCGGTACCTGGCTGTTCTCGATCACCGACGGCTCGCTGGCCGGGCAGCAGGAGCGGGAACGCTTCCGGGCTCAGTTTGTCCGTTCGCAAACCGGGCTCGGTATCTCTCAGGGCAGCTCGCATTAACCGAATAATAAGTGAAAAAAAGCAAACACCCCCTAATCAAAGGCCCTTCGGGGCCTTTTCTCTGGCTGTTTATCGGAGAGAAGCTGGGGAAAGCAGCGCAGCGTAGCTGCGCTTTTTTGCGTTTTACGCACAGCAAAAAGCCCTGAACGTCAGTTCAGGGCTTTCGGCTTTATTTGATGCCTGGCAGTGTCCTACTCTCGCATGGGGAGACCCCACACTACCATCGGCGCTACGGCGTTTCACTTCTGAGTTCGGCATGGGGTCAGGTGGGACCACCGCGCTATTGCCGCCAGGCAAATTCGTTTTATTCCAACCGCGCCACTCTCGTGTCGCCATCAGAACCAATCTGTAAACAAGCTGAATATTGTCTTGGTCTCACCAAAACACCTTCGGTGT
>NZ_JBZXDO010000034.1:0-42290 GCF_058725505.1 Serratia sp. A07 | reverse complement strand
TATTTCGCTTTCCTCTCGCTGACCCGGCGGCTTGTCAGTCGTTGTTCCCGGTCAGTGGAGGCGCATTATAGGGAGTTATCGGCGGGCCGCAACCCCTAAATGCAAAAAACTTTTCAAGCGCGCTTTTTTTCAACAAAAGGGCGAAAAAGCGACGAATTTATGTCACTTTTTCCGGCAAACAGCCATAAAAGCTGGCGATCGCTGGAGTAAAATAGAAATAACGATGTCAGTAAGGACCCGCAGCCATGCCGCTAAATGCACAACAACAGGCCGCCCAACGCAATCTTTCTTATCTGCTTGCAGAGAAACTCGGCCAACAAATTCTGGCGGGCGATTATCAGGCCGGCAGCATCCTGCCCGGTGAAATGGAACTGGGCGAGCAATTCGGCGTCAGCCGCACCGCAGTACGCGAAGCGGTAAAGATGTTAGCCGCCAAAGGCATGTTGTTGCCGCGCCCGCGCATCGGCACCCGCGTGATGCCGCAAAGCCAATGGAATTTTCTCGACCAGGATTTACTGACCTGGTGGATGACGCGGGAAAACTTCGATCAGGTGATGCAACACTTCCTTATCCTGCGCACCTCGCTGGAGCCGCAGGCCTGCGCGTTGGCGGCAAACCACGCCAGCCAGCAGCAAACCAAGCTGCTGGCGGAGCTGATGGCGGAAATGCGCGCGCTGCATACCCAGTTTGATCGCGAGCGTTGGATCCAGGTCGATACCCAATTCCACCAGCTCATCTACGAGGCCAGCGGCAACCCGTTCCTGACCTCGTTCGCCAACCTGTTCAGTTCGGTGTACCAAAGCTACTTCCGTGCCATCACCGGCAATGAAGTGATCAAGCTGCGCCATCATCAGGCTATCGTCGATGCGATACTCGCCGGAGACAGCGCCGGCGCGCTCGTCGCCTGCCAGGTGCTGCTGAAAGAGAAAGACTAGACACGCTCCCCGCTTATATATAGAAGAAAGAGACGAGGGACAGACGACCATTTAACCAGGACCGACCATGACCCAATCCGCGCGCAGTATGGCAGGACTACCGTGGATCGCCGCAATGGCGTTCTTTATGCAGGCGCTGGACGCCACCATCCTTAACACCGCGCTGCCGGCGATCGCCCAAAGCCTAGGGCGTTCACCGCTGGCGATGCAATCAGCCGTCATCAGCTACACGCTGACGGTGGCGATGCTGATCCCGGTCAGCGGCTGGCTGGCGGACCGCTTCGGCACCCGCCGCGTGTTCATCTTCGCCGTGACGTTATTCACCCTCGGCTCGCTGCTGTGCGCCCTGTCCCCTACGTTAAGCGTGCTGGTCGCCTCTCGCGTGCTGCAAGGCATCGGCGGCGCGATGATGATGCCGGTTGCACGGTTGGCGCTGCTGCGCGCCTACCCGCGCAGCGAACTGCTGCCGGTGCTGAACTTCGTCACCATGCCCGGCCTGGTCGGGCCGATTCTCGGGCCGCTGCTGGGCGGCTGGCTGGTCACCTACGCCACCTGGCACTGGATTTTCCTGATCAATATCCCTATCGGCCTGCTCGGCATCTTCTATGCGCGCAAGTACATGCCGGACTTCACCACGCCCAAGCGCCGCTTCGATTTCCTTGGCTTCATACTGTTCGGCCTGAGCCTGGTGCTGATCTCTACCGGGCTGGAGCTGTTTGGCGAGCGGGTGCTGGCGAGCTACGTTTCGCTGGGCATTCTGCTCAGCGGCTTCGTGATGCTGTTCGGCTATATCGCGCACGCACGCCGCCATCCTCAGCCGCTGATCGGTCTCGACCTGTTCAAAACCCGCACCTTCTCGGTCGGTATCGCAGGCAACGTCGCCTCCAGGCTGGGAACCGGCTGCGTGCCGTTTTTAATGCCGCTCATGCTGCAGGTGGGATTCGGTTATACGGCGATCGTCGCCGGCTGCATGATGGCGCCGACCGCCATCGGTTCGCTGATGGCGAAATCCACCGTCACTCAGGTGCTGCGCTGGTTCGGCTACCGTAAAACGCTGGTCGGCATCACCGTTATTATCGGGGTGCTGATCGCCCAGTTCGCCCTGCAAAGCCCGGGCATGCCGCTGTGGCTGATGATCCTGCCGCTGTTCGTGCTGGGCATGGCGATGTCCACCCAGTTCACCGCCATGAACACCATCAGCCTGGCGGATTTGAACGACGCCAACGCCAGCGCCGGCAACAGCGTCCTGGCGGTCACCCAGCAGCTGTCCATCAGCTTCGGCGTGGCAATCAGCGCGGCGGTGCTGCGTTTTTACGAATCCCTGTCGTTAGGCACCATGATCGACCACTTCCATTACACCTTTATCACCATGGGGATCGTCACCGTGGCGTCGGCGCTGGTGTTTATGTTGCTGAGAAGGAAGGATGGCCGCAATTTGATCAGCGGCCAGGAAAGCAAGAAAGAAGCGAAGGCGGCCAGTTAACGGCGGCCCACCGAGGCGCGTTCCACCAGCTCGGGCGTCAGCACCAGCACCTGGGGCGCGCGCTCCGGGTTTTGCAGGCGATTGATCAGCGCATCGATCGCCAGTTCGCCCAGCGAATCCTTCGGCTGATGAATGGTGCTCAGCGGCGGCGCCAGATAACGCGCCAACTCAATGTCATCGTAGCCCATCACCGCCATATCCTGCGGCACGGAAAGCCCGGCCTGATATAGCGCCTGATAAACGCCCACCGCCACCGCGTCGTTACCGGCGAACACCGCATGCGGCGGCTCGTCCAGCGCCAGCAGTTGGCGCATGGCGTTCACGCCGCCCTCAAACTCAAAGTCGCAATGCACTTCATACCCTGGCGGAACCGGCAATCCGGCGCGCCGCATCGCGTTGCGATAGCCTTCCAGTCGGTGACGGGCGGTGGTTTTATCCTGCGGGCCGGCGATGCAGGCGATCTTGCGGTAACCGCAGGCGATCAGATGATCGGTCGCCATCTCGCCGCCCAGCAGCGAGTTATCCTGAATAATGTCGTTGGCGCCCTCGAACGGCGCCCAGTCCATCATGACGATCGGCAGTGACGGGTAGCGGCTCAGGGCATCTTGCGATGGCCGGTGGTTTTCGGTGCACATCAGCAGCAAACCGTCGACGCGCTTTTGCAGCAGCGTCTCCATACTGCGGTTCATGCGCGCGGCGTCTTCTTCGGTGTTGCACAGGATCAGGCTGTAGCCGCGTTCATAGCAGCTGCGCTCCACGCCACGCACCACTTCGGCATAAAACGGGTTGTTACTGGCGGTCACCAGCATGCCGATGGTGCGCGTCTGATTGAGCTTCAGGCTGCGCGCCAGCGCGGAAGGCGCATAGTTCAGCTGTTCCACGGCCGCCATGACCTTGTCGCGCACGCTGTCGCTGACAAAGCGATTGTTGTTGACCACATGCGAAACGGTAGAGGTTGAAACGCCCGCCAGGCGGGCGACATCTTTCATGGTGGCCAAAGGATCACCCCTGCTGCTGCAAGAAGGCGTCGATCTCTTCACGCCACGGCACCGAAGGCTGCGCGCCAGGGCGGGTCACGGCGATCGCCGCCGCCGCATGGGCGAAACGCACCGCGTCGGCCATGATCTTGCCTTCCAACAGAGCTGTGACCAGCGCACCGTTAAAGGTATCGCCGGCGGCGATGGTATCCACCGCTTGCACCTTGAAGCCGGGCACCAGTTTGCCGTTGCCGTTTTCGCTCAGCCACACGCCGCGGCTGCCAAGGGTGATGATCACCGTCGCGATGCCCTTGTCGTGCAGCGCCTGCGCCGCGCGCGCCGCATCGGCGTCGTTGTCCACGGCGATGCCGGTCAGGCGCTGGGCTTCGGTTTCATTCGGAGTGATCATATCGATCATGCCCAGCAGCTCGTCCGGCAGCTCACGCGCCGGGGCCGGGTTGAGGATCACTTGCGTGTGATGCTGCTTCGCCAGGCGGGCGGCGGCGATCACCGTATCCAGCGGCGACTCCAACTGCATCAGCAAAGCGTCGGCATCGATCACTTTTTGTTGGTAGCGCGCCAGGTAATCCGGCGTCACCGCGGCGTTGGCGCCGGCATCGATGCCGATCACGTTCTCGCCTTCGGCGTTGACGAAGATCAGCGCCACGCCGGTGGTGCTGTCGGCGATGGCTTCAATCGGTTGGGTATCAATGCGATCGCTCGCCAGCTGCCGGCGGACACGTTCGCCGATGTCGTCAGCGCCCACGCAGGCGATAAAGGCGATCTCCGCCCCGCTGCGCCCGGCCGCCACCGCCTGATTCGCGCCCTTGCCGCCAAACGCCACCTTATACTGTTTCCCGATCACCGTTTCGCCCGGGTGGGGGAACTGTTCAATATTGAGGATATGGTCGGCATTGATGCTGCCAAGAACCACCAGCTTACCTGTTTCCATCGCATTGATTCCTGAATTGCGCGCCATCGTAAACGCCCCGTTCCGATGGCGCTGGTATGACTTACTGAGTGACCAGTTTCAAATCGACCGGGATGGTCGCCGGCACTTTTTCGCCTTTCAGCACTTTATCGGCGGTTTCCACACCGATCACGCCGATCTGATCGGGACGCTGCGCCACGGTCGCCGCCAGCTTACCGCCTTCGACCGCTTTCACGCCGTCAGCGGTGCCGTCGAAGCCTACCACGATCACGTCGGTTTTACCGGCGGTTTGCAGCGCGCGCAGCGCACCCAGCGCCATTTCATCGTTCTGAGCGAACACCGCCTGCACATCCGGGTGCGCAGTCAGCAGGTTCTGCATCACGTTCAGGCCCTTGGTGCGATCGAAATCGGCCGGCTGGCTGGCCAACAGTTTGAATTTATTCTGATCCAGCGACTGTTTGAAGCCTTCACCGCGTTCACGCGCGGCGGAAGTGCCGGCGATGCCTTCCAGCTGAATCACCTTGGCATCGGCACCCACTTTCTTGGCGATGAAGTCGCCGGCCATTTTGCCGCCCACGCGGTTATCCGAAGCGATGTGGCTCACCACGTCACCCTTGCTCGCCACGCGGTCCAGCGTAATGACCGGGATCTTAGCCTGGTTGGCCATCTTGATGGCGTTGCCTACCGCGTCGGAGTCGGTCGGGTTGATCAGCAGCAGCTTGGGCGCGCGCACCATCAGATCCTGCACGTTGGCCAGCTCTTTCGCCGGGTTGTTCTGGGAATCCAGCACCACCAGGTTGTAGCCCAGCTTGTTGGCCTCTTGCTGCGCACCGTCCTTCATCGAGACGAAGAACGGGTTGTTGAGGGTGGACACCACCAGCGCGATGGTGTCTTTGGCCATGGCATTGGCGCTCAGGGTGGCGCTCAGCGCGATGGCGGAAGCTAAGGTTGCCAGTTTTTTCATTTTCATCATCGTGATTCCTGTAGGGGGAGGTTACTTGTTGCTTTTGTTATCTACCAGAACCGCCAGCAGTATCACCACTGCCTTCACGATCATTTGGTAGTAGGAAGAAACACCCAGTAAATTCAGGCCGTTGTTCAGGAAGCCGAGGATCAGCGCCCCGATCAGCGTGCCGACGATGCGGCCCTTGCCGCCGGCCAGGCTGGTGCCGCCCAGCACCACGGCGGCGATGGCGTCCAGCTCATAGCCGGTGCCGGCGGTCGGCTGCGCCGACGACAGGCGCGCCACTTCGATCACCCCGGCCAGCGCCGCCAGCAGGCCGCACAGCGAGTAGACGATAATCTTCACTTTATCGACGCTGATGCCGGAGAGGCGGGTCGCCGCTTCGTTGCCGCCCAGGGCATAAATATAGCGGCCCAGGCGCGTATGATGCAGCATATACCAGGCGGCGATGAACACGATCGCCATGATCCAGATCGGCGTAGGCACGCCCAGCGGGCGGCCGATGCCGAACCAGCCGAAGGTGTCGGCCACGTCGGTGAAACCGGTGTTGACCGGGCTGCCATTGGTGTACACCATGGTGACGCCGCGCAGCAGCAGCATCATCACCAGCGTGGCGATAAAGGCCTGCACTTTGCCTTTGGCGACGATCACCCCGGTGCAGGCGCCAACCGCGGCGCCCAGCGCCAGTGCCGCCGCCACCGCCACCAGCGCGTTGACCTCAAAGCCGACGATCGACGCCGCCACCGCGCCGGTCAGCGCCAGCAGCGATCCTACCGACAGATCGATGCCGGAGGTGAGGATCACCAGCGTCATCCCCACCGCCATGATGGCGTTCACCGAGGTCTGCTGCAGAATATTGAACAGGTTGTTCAGGGTGAAGAAGTTCGGGCTCATGGAAGAGACCACGGCGATCAGCACCAGCAGCGCAATCAACGACTTCTGCTCTAACAGCCACTCTTTACTGAACCAGCGCTTAGCTGCGATAGTCTGGGAACTCATATCTGATTACTCCTGCTTTACGCCGTATTGCTTGCCGACGGCTGCCGCCATCAACGCTTCCTGGGTGGCCTGTTCAATCGGGAACTCGCCGCTGAGATGCCCTTCGTGCATCACCAGAATGCGATCGCTCATGCCCATCACCTCCGGCATTTCCGAAGACACCAGAATGATGCTCAGCCCTTCCTGCTTGAACTGGTTGATTAACTGATAGATCTCTTTTTTGGCGCCAACGTCGACGCCGCGCGTCGGCTCATCGAGGATCAGTACCTTCGGCCGGGTCATCAGGCCGCGGGCGATCGCCACTTTTTGCTGATTGCCGCCGGAAAGCAGACCGATCGGCTGCTCCATCGACGGCGTTTTGATATTGAACAGCCGGATGAAATCCCCCACCGCCTGCCGCTCGTCGGCCTGTTTCAGGCTGCCGTCGGCGCGGCTGAAATAGCGCAGCGCGGTCAGCGACATGTTTTCCTTCACCGACATGCCCAGCACCAGGCCGTCGCGTTTGCGGTCTTCCGAGATATAGACGATGCCGTTCGCCAACCCGTCCTGCGGCGAATGGGTGACCACGTCGCGACCGTCCAGGCTGACGGAGCCGGCCTTGCGCGGGGCGGCGCCGTACAGGATTTTCATCAATTCTGTGCGCCCGGCGCCCATCAGCCCGGCCACGCCGAGGATCTCGCCGCGGTACAGCGTAAAGCTGACGTCTTCAACGCCGGGGCCGGAAAGGTGGCTGACGTCCAGCCGTTTTTCCCCGCGCGGCAAATCCAGGCGCGGGTACTGCTCTTCCAGCTTGCGGCCGACCATCATCTCAATCAGCGAATCTTCCTGCAGCTCGCTCACCGGCCGCTCGGCGATAAACTGCCCGTCGCGGAATACGGTCACGTCGTCGCAGATTTCAAAAATCTCTTTCAGGCGGTGCGAGATATACACGATGCCGCGCCCTTCGGCCTTCAGCTCGTTGATCACCTTGAACAGCGAGGCAGTTTCGGTGTCGGTCAGCGCATCGGTCGGTTCATCCATGATGATCACTTTCGATTCGAAGCTCAGCACCTTGGCGATCTCCACCATCTGCTGATCGCCGATCGACAGTTCGCCCACCAGTCGGTGGCTGCTGTAGCGCAGATTGAGACGCGCCAACAAGCGATCGGCCTCGGCGTACATGCGCTTCCAGTCAATGCGGCCGAAACGGTTGACGAACTCGCGGCCGAGGAAGATGTTTTCCGCAATCGTCAGCTGCGGGATCAGGTTCAGCTCCTGATGGATAATGCCGATGCCCGCTTCCTGCGAATCCTTAGGCCCGTTGAACGCCACCTCTTTACCGAGAAAATACTGGCTGCCGGCGTCTTTCTGGTAGATGCCGGTCAGCACTTTCATCATGGTGGACTTCCCGGCGCCGTTTTCTCCCACCAGCGCCATCACCTTGCCGGGATAGACGCTGAGGGCAGCGCCGGAAAGCGCCTTCACGCCGGGAAAGGCTTTATCAATCCCTTTCAGTTGCAGTAAAGGTTGCATACGCGCCTCAGAAAGTTACGCCGGCGCACAGGATCACGTTCGCATAAGGCGAACACTCCCCGCTGCGGATCACCGCCCGGCTGTGCCCGGTTTGCGCTTTAAACGCCTGATGGCTGATATAGCGCACGCTGATGGTATTGCCCTGGCGTTGACCCAATGCGGTCAGTTCAGCCAACAGTGCCTCGTGGAGCGACGGATTCTGTTTCACGATCTCTTCCGCCAGGATGGCGCTTTCTACCTGCATCTCTTGCGTGACCGCCGCGAACACCTGCATGAAGGTCGGCACGCCCTGCGTCAGCGCCAGATCGATGCGCTGCGTTTCCGTCGGTATCGGCAGGCCCGCATCGCACAGGGTGAGCTGGTCGGTATGCCCCAGCCGGGCAATCACGGCAGACACGTCGGAATTCAGTAATACGCCTTTTTTCATCTTCTCACTCCGCTAGCGAAACGTTTCGCTCTCTGGGGGAGTTTAAAAAAACGGCAGGGGAAGGCAACCGGGACAATGCAGAAGTGTGATCGCTATCGAAACGTTTCGTTCACGCCCGGACAATGCACAAACAAAAGGGGCTCAGCCATGCTGAGCCCCTTATCAGGCGGGTTAAATCTCGACCTGCGTGCCGAGCTCGATCACCCGGTTCGGCGGGATCTCAAACTGATCCGGCGCGCGCAGCGCGTTGCGGCTCAGAGCGACGAACAGTTTACCGCGCAAATAGAGGTACCACGGCCGCTTGGTGAGGATCAGCGATTCATGGGACATGAAGAACGAGGTCTCCGACATGCGGCACGGCAACCCTTCCAGCCCGCAGCGGTGGAACACTTCCTCGACGTTCGGCGTTTCACGCCAGCCGTAGCTGGCCACCACCCGCCAGAAGGTCGGCGACAGCTGTTCGATGGTCACCCGGCGCACGTTGTGCACGTAAGGCGCATCTTCGGTGCGCAGCGTCAGCAGCACCACCCGCTCATGCAGCACCTTGTTGTGCTTCAGGTTGTGCAGCAGCGCAAAAGGAATGACGTTGGTGGCGCGCGACATGAACACCGCGGTACCCGGCACCCGCACCGGCGGCGATTTCTCCAGCGAGGCAATCATCGCCTCCAGCGAGTTGCCGTGTTCATGCAGGCGGCGTAGCAGGCGGAAGCGCTCGCTCTTCCAGGTGGTCATAATGATGAACATCACCAGCGCCAAGGTCAGCGGCAACCAGCCGCCGGAGAACAGCTTCAGGGCGTTGGCGGAGAACATCGGCACGTCGATGATCAGCAAGATGGTCACGATGCCGATCGCCAGGAAGCGATTCCAGTGCCAGTTGTTGATCGCCACCGAGGTGACCAGAATGCTGGTCAGCACCATGGTGCCGGTGACGGCGATGCCGTACGCCGCCGCCAGATTGCTGGAGTGTTCGAAGCCGATGATCACCAACACCACCGAGATGTACAGCGTCCAGTTGATCACCGGAATATAGATCTGGCCGGATTCCATTTCCGAGGTGTGAATGATACGCATCGGCGACAGATAACCCAGACGCACCGCTTGGCGGGTCAGCGAGAAGACGCCGGAAATCACCGCCTGCGAGGCGATAACCGTCGCCAGGGTCGCCAGAATCAGCAGCGGGATCAGCGCCCAGTCGGGCGCCAGCAGGAAGAACGGGTTTTTGATCGCCTCCGGGTTTTTCAGCAGCAGTGCGCCCTGGCCGAAGTAGTTGAGCACCAGCGAAGGCAGCACCACGGTGAACCAGGCCAGGCGAATCGGGAACTTGCCGAAGTGCCCCATATCGGCATACAGCGCCTCGACGCCGGTGATCGACAGCACCACCGCCCCCAGCGCGAAGAACGACACCTTCTTATATTCCATGAAGAAGTTGAGCGCCCATTTGGGATTCAGCGCCTGTAGCACTTCCGGATTCGAAATGATGCTGCGCGCGCCCAGCACCGCCAACACGATGAACCACAGCAGCATCACCGGAGCGAACAGCTTGCCGACGCTGCCGGTACCGTGCTTTTGAATGGCAAACAGCAGCGTCAGTACCAGAATGGAGAGCGGCACGATATAGGCGTCAAGCGCAGGCGCGGCGATTTCCAGCCCCTCGATCGCCGACATCACCGAGATAGCCGGGGTGATCACCACCTCGCCATAGAAGAAGCTGCCGCCGATCAGGCCCAGTATCACCAGCACCGCGGTAGTGCGCGCCGAGGTGTTGCGCCCGGCCAGCGACATCAGCGTCAGGATACCGCCCTCGCCGGCGTTGTCCGCGCGCATCACGTAGGTGAGATATTTGAGGGAAACGATCACGATCAGCATCCAGAAGATCAGCGACAGGAAGCCGAAAACCACGTCTGGACGAACATCGAAGCCGTAATGGCCGGAAAAACACTCTCTCAGCGTATAGAGAGGGCTGGTGCCGATATCACCGTAGACCACGCCGATGGCCGCCAGGGTTACCGCCGATAAGGACTGCTTATGCTCTGCGCTCATAATTCGTTTCTTTATCAGAACATCCGTTAGCGATGCATCCGCATCAGGCAAAATACGGGCTCAAAGATCCGTCACGCCCACCAGAAAGCCGCACAGTATGCACCATTTATACGCCTTGCCTACCCTTATATCAGAGCCGAAAAATAAACAAAATGTGAATCGGATATCCGGCACAGCTTAGAAAAATATTACTAATCAATAAGCTATACCACTAAAAATAATGGTGGTGTATCATCGGATTATCGACCAAGATTGGCTAACTCTCGGACAATGCGACAATTATATGACGCCATCATCCCTTCTGGCAGAACGAATTTCCCGCCTCAGCAGCGCGCTGGAGAGCGGTCTTTATGAGCGGCAAGAAGCGATCCGCCTGTGCCTGCTCGCGGCGCTGAGCGGCGAAAGCGTATTCCTGCTCGGCCCGCCCGGCATCGCCAAGAGCCTGATCGCGCGCCGGCTGAAGTTTGCCTTCCGCAACGCCCGTTCCTTTGAATACCTGATGACGCGATTTTCCACGCCGGAAGAGGTCTTCGGCCCGCTCTCTATTCAGGCGCTGAAAGATGAAGGGCGCTATCAGCGCCTGACAACCGGCTACCTGCCGGAAGCGGAGATCGTGTTTCTGGACGAAATCTGGAAGGCCGGCCCGGCGATCCTCAACACCCTGCTGACGGCGATCAACGAACGGCGCTTTCGCAACGGCAACAGCGAAGAACCGATCCCGCTGCGCCTGCTGGTCACCGCCTCCAACGAACTGCCCGAAGCAGACAACAGCCTCGAAGCCCTGTATGACCGCATGCTGATCCGCCTGTGGCTGGACAAGGTGCAGGATAAACAGAATTTCCGCTCGCTGCTGGTCAACCGCCAGAACGAGAGCCAAAACCCGGTGCCGGCGGCGCTGAGCGTCAGCGATGAAGAGTTTCTGCAGTGGCAACCGCAGATCGACAAGGTGGCGCTGCCGGAAGCCTGCTTTGAGCTGATTTTCCAGCTGCGCCAGCGGCTGGACGCGCTGGAACAGGCGCCGTACGTCTCCGACCGACGCTGGAAAAAGGCCCTGCGCCTGCTGCAGGCCTGCGCCTTCTTCAGCGGGCGCGACGCCATCGCCCCGCTCGACCTGATGCTGCTGAAAGACTGCCTGTGGCACGATCTCACCTCGCTGAAACTGCTGCAACAGCAGATCGATCAGCTGCTGACCGAATCGGCCTATCAGCAGCAGTCGATGTTGATCCAACTGCAACAAATCCACACCCGCTGGCTGCAGGATCAGCAACAACAAAGCGACCGGCAGGCCATCAGCCTGGTGAAAAAGGGCGGCATGTTCAGCCGCAAACCGCAATACGCGCCGGCCACGCCGTTCGCCGGCGGCACTCTCACTCTGCTGCTGCAAAAACCGCTGCAGCTGCATGACATTCAGGTCAACCATCTGAGCATCGAGAGCAGCGTGCTGGATAACTGGCTGCAAAAAGGCGGCGACGTGCGCGCCAAGCTGAACGGCATCGGCTTCGCGCAGCCGATCGATTTGGAGGTCGACGACCAACTGCACCTGACGGTGCTGGACGTCAGCCGCCAGCCTTCGCTGCTGGCGCTGCCGGGCAAACAGGCCACCGCCACGCCGCAGGCGCTGCTGGATGAAATGGACGCGTTGGCCCAGCGCCTGGCGGAGCAGCGCCGCGCCTTCAGCCAGCATCAGCCCTGTCTGTTCACCCCCGCCGCCGGCCTGGCCAAGATCGAAGCCAGTCTGCTGCAGGTGGCAGAGCAGGTTAAACAGCAACTGCAGCAAATGCGCGGCCAGTAACCATGCTCAGTCTGGAGACGCTCGATCTGCTGCTGGCGATCACCGAAGGCGAGATGATCGAGGAGATGATCGTCGGCATGCTGGCGGCGCCGCAGCTGTCGGTGTTCTTTAAAAAGTTTCCGGCCATTCGCCGGGCGCTGGATCGCGATCTGCCACGCTGGAAACTGCAGCTCAAGGAGCGTCTGCAGGAGGCCATGGTGCCGCCGGCGCTGGCGCAGGAATTTTACCGCTACCAACAGTGCCAGCTGGAGAATAACACCCAGTTCTATCACAACCTCAACGACACGATGGAGCTGCTGCGCCAGCTGGTCTCGCCGTTTTATGAACAGGCGCGCGCGCTGGTGGACGCCGCCGATCTGCCCAATCATCCGCTGGACGACAGCTTCCAAACCCTATTCTTGCAGCGCTGGCGCATCAGCCTGACGCTGCAGGCCACCATGCTGCACCACCAGCTGCTGGAACAAGAGCGCGAGCAGCTGATGGCGGAACTGCAGGAGCGCCTGGCGCTGAGCGGCGCGCTGGAGCCGCTGCTGTCGGAGAACGACACCGCCGCCGGCAGGCTGTGGGACATGAGCAAAGGCCAGCTGCAGCGCGGTGATTACCAACGGCTGGTAGAGTACGGCAACTTTTTGCAGCAGCAGCCAGAGCTGAAAAAGTTGGCGCAGCAGCTGGGCCGCAGCTATCAGGCCAAGGCAGTGCAGCAACAGGACGCGCAGCCCGAACCGTTCAGGGTCATGGTACAGGTGCCGGCCACGCTGCCGGAAGAAGTGAGCGGCATTCATCAAAGCGATGACATCCTGCGCCTGCTGCCGCCGGAGCTGGCGACGCTGGGGATTGAAGAGCTGGAGTTCGAGTTTTATCGCCGCCTGTTGGAAAAGCGGCTGCTGAGCTACCGCCTGCAGGGCGACGTTTGGCAGGAACAGATCCTGATCCGCCAGGTCACCCACCAGCAGCAGGATCAACAGCCGCGCGGGCCGTTTATCGTCTGCGTGGACACCTCAGGATCGATGGGCGGCTTCAACGAACAGTGCGCCAAGGCGTTCTGCCTGGCGCTGCTGCGCATTGCGCTGGCGGACAACCGCCGCTGCTACATCATGCTGTTCGCCAACCAGATCGTGCATTACGAACTCACCGCCGCCAGCGGCATCGAACAGGCGGTGCGCTTTCTCGGCCAGCAGTTTCGCGGCGGCACCGATCTGGCGGCCTGCCTGAACGCCACCGTCACCAAAATGGCGGAAAGCGGCTGGTTCGACGCCGATGCGGTGATCATTTCCGATTTTATCGCCCAGCGATTGCCGGAGGAGGTAATAAAGAAGGTAAAACAGCAGCAGCAAAGCCACCAGCAGCGTTTCCATGCGGTGGCGATGTCCGCCTACGGCAAACCCGGCATCATGCGCATCTTCGATCATATCTGGCGCTTTGATACCGGGCTGAAAAGCCGTTTGATGCGCCGCTGGCGGCGCTAGGCGGTTAGAGCAGGCCTTCGACCGCCCCGCGCACTTCCGGCGACCACACGCCGCACTGCACCTGGCCGATATGCGACAGTTGCAACAGTAGCATCACCAAACGCGACTGGCCGATACCGCCGCCGATGGTCTGTGGCATATCGCCGCGCAACAACGACTGGTGCCACTCCAGCTTCATGCGCTCTTCGTCACCGGTCAGCGCCAGCTGATGTTTCAGCGCGGCGGCGTCGACGCGGATGCCCATAGAGGACAGCTCGAAAGCGTCCTGCAGCACCGGGTTCCACACCACGATGTCGCCGTTCAGGCCCGCCAGGCCATCCGCCGCCGGCGTGGTCCAGTCATCATAATCCGGCGCCCGCACATCGTGCGATTTGCCGTGCGACAGCTTGCCGCCGATGCCGATCAGGAATACCGCGCCCAGCTCTTTGGCGATCGCCCGCTCGCGCCCTTTGGCGTCCAGATCCGGGTAGCGCTGCAGCAGGGTTTCGCTGTGCACAAAGTGGATCTGTTCCGGCAGGAACGGAGTCAGACCATGCTCGCGGCTGACTTCCGCCTCCGTCGCCTTGATGGCGGCGTAAATGCTGCGCACGGTGCTTTTCAGGTAGTCCAGGCTGCGCTCACCATCGCCCATTACCCGCTCCCAATCCCACTGATCGACGTACACCGAGTGGATAGGCGTCAGGCGATCTTCATCCGGGCGCAGCGCCTTCATATGGGTGTACAGGCCTTCGCCGGCGCCGAAATCGTAACTCCCCAGGGTTTTGCGTTTCCATTTCGCCAGTGAATGCACCACTTCGAAGGTGGCGTCCGGCAGGGTTTTGACCTTAACCTGCACCGCTTTCTCGCTGCCGGAGAGGTTATCCTGCGTGCCATCGCCCAAACGGCTGAGGATCGGGGCCTGCACTTCGATCAGACCGAGCTGTTGCTCCAGCTGGCGGGAGAAGAAGGATTTGACCTGGCTGATTTGTTGTTGTTTTTGGATAAACTGTTTATTCATTGCCGTATCTCTTGTAAACCTGTCTCTGTTGCCATCGATTAAGCAACAAAATGATACGCCAATTCAATATCCACTAATCAATATTGCCTTTTCACTTTTAATCGTTCATTTTTACCCGGACAGAATTCAACAATCGTTAATTAATGGGGGATTAAATGGCGGAAATTTATCAGATCGATAATCTCGATCGCGGCATCCTCAACGCACTGATGGACAACGCGCGCACACCGTACGCCGAACTGGCGAAAAACTTCGCCGTCAGCCCCGGCACCATTCATGTGCGGGTAGAGAAGATGAAACAGGCCGGGATCATCACCGGCGCGCGCATCGACGTCAGCCCCAAACAGCTGGGCTATGACGTGTGCTGCTTTATCGGCATCATATTAAAGAGCGCCAAAGACTATCCTTCGGCGCTGAAGAAGCTGGAAAGCCTGGAAGAAGTGGTGGAAGCCTATTACACCACCGGCCACTACAGCGTCTTTATCAAGGTGATGTGCCGATCGATCGACGCGCTGCAACAGGTACTTATCAACAAGATCCAGACCATCGACGAGATCCAGTCTACCGAAACGCTGATCTCGCTGCAGAACCCCATTATGCGCACCATCGTGCCGTAACCCGCCAAATTGCATACCCACATTATCCACAGGTAGATCCCAGCCGATTCACAGCGTACAATGCAGCCACTTTGAGTGAGAAGGTTGGGATCGTTGGTTCATGGCAGACATTACTCTGATCAGTGGCAGTACGCTTGGCAGCGCCGAATACGTGGCTGAACATTTGGCTGAAAAGCTGGAAGACGCGGGTTTCTCTACCGAGATGCTGCACGGCCCTGAACTGGATGAGCTGCCGTTGACCGGTCGCTGGCTGGTGGTCTCTTCCACGCACGGCGCCGGCGAACTGCCGGATAACCTTCAGCCGTTGCTGGAGCAGATCGCCGAACAACAGCCGGATCTTTCCGAGGTGCAGTTCGGCGCCGTCGGTTTGGGCAGTTCGGAATACGACACCTTCTGCGGTGCGATCAAACAGATCGACGATCTGTTGATCGCCAGAGGCGCGAAAAGGATCGGCGATCGTCTCGAGATCGACGTGACCGAACATGAAATTCCCGAGGATCCGGCCGAGGAATGGGTAAAAAACTGGATTAATTTACTCTAATTCGCCTAAAGATCGTGCGAATGATTGTGGATAACTATACTTAAAAGCAGGGTAAAAGCCGTAGTTATCCCAATAACAACCGTAGTGCGCTTTTTGTCCTGTGCATAACAAGCCTTTTAGATCCCAGCTTATCTGCGTCGGGATCACCGATCATTCACAGCAAACGATCCTCCTTAATCTGCTGATCTTCATCGTGAATAGTCACTTATCCACAGAGGATCGCGATCCTAATAAGAGATCTAATAAAGAGATCTTTAAATAAAAAAGATCTTCTTTTAATTACCTACGATCCTGACCACTTGGTCGATCGTCTAAACTTGAGTAGAATCCCCCACCCCAGGGCAAATAACGATCGTTCGCAATACGGCGAGGTGCAGTTCCATGTTTTATCCAGATCAATTTGACGTCATCATCATCGGTGGTGGCCATGCAGGGACCGAGGCCGCCATGGCCGCGGCACGCATGGGACGTCAGACTTTATTATTGACACACAATATCGATACGCTGGGACAGATGTCCTGCAACCCGGCGATTGGCGGTATTGGTAAAGGGCATCTGGTTAAGGAAATTGATGCACTCGGCGGCCTGATGGCCACGGCGATCGACCATGCCGGCATCCAGTTTAGGATACTAAACGCCAGCAAAGGCCCGGCCGTTCGCGCCACGCGCGCTCAGGCGGATCGCGTACTGTATCGCCAGGCGATCCGTACCGCGTTGGAGAACCAACCCAACCTGATGATCTTCCAACAACCCGTTGAGGATCTGATCGTCGAAAACGATCGCGTAGTGGGCGCCGTCACCCAAATGGGCCTGAAATTCCGCGCCAAGGCGGTGGTATTGACCGTCGGCACTTTCCTGGACGGTAAGATCCATATTGGCCTGGAGAATTACAGCGGCGGCCGCGCCGGGGATCCTCCTTCAATCTCGCTGTCGCAGCGCCTGCGAGAACTGCCGCTGCGCGTTAACCGCTTGAAAACCGGTACGCCGCCGCGCATCGACGCTCGCACTATCGATTTCAGCGTACTGGCGCCACAACACGGCGATACGCCGGTGCCGGTATTCTCGTTCTTGGGCGATGCTAGCCAGCACCCGGAACAAATGGCGTGCTACATCACCCATACCAATGAAAAAACCCATGACGTGATCCGCAATAACCTCGATCGCAGCCCGATGTATGCCGGGATCATCGAAGGGATCGGCCCACGTTACTGCCCGTCGATCGAAGACAAGGTCATGCGCTTTGCCGATCGCAACGCGCACCAGATCTTCCTCGAACCGGAAGGCCTGACCAGCAACGAGATTTACCCTAACGGGATCTCCACCAGCCTGCCGTTCGACGTGCAGATGCAGATCGTCCGTTCGATGGAAGGCATGCAGAACGCGCGTATTATTCGCCCTGGTTACGCCATCGAGTACGATTTCTTCGATCCGCGCGATTTGAAGCCGACGCTGGAAAGCAAATTCATTCAGGGGCTGTTCTTCGCCGGCCAGATCAACGGCACTACCGGGTATGAAGAAGCCGCTGCGCAGGGCCTGCTGGCCGGTTTGAACGCCGGGCGCTTCGCCGACGAACAGGAAGGCTGGGCGCCACGTCGCGATCAGGCTTATCTGGGCGTGCTGGTGGACGATCTCAGCACCCTCGGCACCAAAGAACCGTACCGGATGTTTACCTCACGCGCCGAGTATCGTCTGATGCTGCGCGAAGACAACGCCGATCTCCGCCTGACGGAAAAAGGCCGTGAACTGGGCCTGGTGGACGATGTGCGTTGGGCGCGTTACAGCGAGAAGCTGGAGCGAATCGAACGCGAACGTCAGCGCCTGCGCGACATCTGGATGCACCCGCACGCCGAGAACGTCGAACAGGTCAATGCGCTGCTGAAAGCGCCGTTGTCGCGTGAAGCGAACGGCGAAGAGCTGCTGCGCCGCCCTGAGATGGATTACGTGCAGTTGACCGGCACCGACGTCTTCGCGCCGCCGCTGGACGACGTACAAGCTGCCGAACAGGTCGAGATCCAGGTCAAATACGAAGGCTACATCGCTCGCCAGCAGGAAGAGATCGAAAAACAGCAGCGCAACGAGAATACCGTGCTGCCGTTGGATCTCGATTACCGTCAGGTTTCGGGGCTGTCGAACGAGGTGATCGCCAAGCTGAACGATCACAAACCGAACTCCATCGGCCAGGCTTCGCGTATCTCCGGCATTACGCCGGCGGCGATCTCGATTTTGCTGATCTGGCTGAAAAAGCAGGGACTGCTGCGCCGCAGCGCATAAATCTCGCATCCAGGCGGCCGTTTGTTCATCCCGTAGCCAAACGGCCGCTGACATCACTTGCGCCCTGAATTATCATAGTCGCCTCATTGCGCCAGCTAACCATCCGCTGGTCGTTCAGCGCCTGCCAGAGGATCCGTTGTGCAAAAAAAATTAGACTCGCTGCTTGCGGCAGCAGGCATTGAGCTGCCCGATCAGCAGAAACAGCAGCTGCTGGGCTATGTCGGCATGCTGGATAAATGGAACAAGGCTTATAACCTCACGTCGGTGCGCGATCCGCAGCAAATGCTGGTGCGCCACATCCTCGACAGCATCGTGGTCAACCCGCATCTGCAGGGCTCGCGTTTTATCGATGTCGGCACCGGCCCCGGGTTGCCGGGCATTCCGCTGGCGATCGTGCGCCCGGACGCGCATTTCACGCTGCTCGACAGCCTGGGTAAGCGTGTGCGTTTCCTGCGTCAGGTGCAGCATGAGCTGGGCCTGAACAATATCGAGCCGGTGCAGAGCCGCGTTGAGGAGTTTCCGGCCGAGCCACCGTTCGATGGCGTGATCAGCCGCGCGTTCGCTTCGCTGCAGGATATGCTGTCCTGGTGCCATCATCTGCCGGCGAAAGGGCAGGGGCGTTTTTACGCGTTGAAAGGCGTGCGCCCGGATGAAGAGCTGACGCAGCTGCCTGCAGGCGTTAGCCTGGAGTCTATCGTGCGGCTGCAGGTGCCTGAACTGGAAGGCGAACGCCATCTGGTGATTCTTAAGGCAAACTGAGTTTGCTTTTGATCAAACAAGCGTGAATTAAAGGCAGTACCAGGCAGAAAGGTAAGCAGGCTAATTAGTTGGCCGCTTTTTTTAGTTAATTTACTTCCTATTAACACAAAAAACGCGGCTAATTAGCGACAATAGAGTAATTGCATTTGGAAATAGTCACGTTAGCAATCATGTGCGAAAGATTGGCGTTTGCTGCTAATGTTAATTGGCTGTTGGAATATTGCCCCGCTGCTTGTCAATAAAAGGTTTTCATCGGGTATACGGATTGTTTTTGAACAGTTAACTGATAATGTTTTGATTTATATAATCTTTTGATCGCTCAAATTGCTAAAGACGGTTTGGTTGACCATCGGCTATAAATCAGGAAGGGACATTACTGTGATCGGCTTCGCGTTTCTAAACGCAACGCTGGAATAATCAGACAATTAAATGCGCCCTATTATTCCGACCGTTTTCTTGTGAAAATAGGCTGGAATAGGGAAATTTAAATAATTGTTCACCTTTTCGCTACTTATCGATTGAATTCGTTGGTATGCCCCGTATAATTTGCTCGTTTTTTGCTGCTTGACTCAGGACAGCAAAAACAGTTGTATACGTCACTCAGCATACCCCCTCTGGGGTACGGAGAGAACAAACGTCATGTCTGTGTCCCTTTACAGCGGGAAAGTCGCACGCAAACTGCTGTTTTTGCAGTTAATGACTTTTGTTTTGATCAGCGTTGCTTTCTGGCTGAAAAGCCCGGAATGGAGCGCTTCGGCGCTGGCAGGCGGTCTCGCCGCCTGGTTGCCGAGTGCAATGTTTATGCTGTTTGCCTTGCGCCATCAGGCGCAAACGCCGGCGCCCGGTAGGGTTGCCTGGTCGTTCGCCATCGGCGAGGGGCTAAAGGTCGTGATCACCATCGTTTTGCTGATCGTGGCGCTGGGGGTGTTCAAGGCGGAGTTTATACCGCTTGGCCTGACCTATTTAGCGGTGTTAGTGGTGCAGATAGTGGCACCGGCCGTGATTAACAGTTACCGAAATTAACTAAATAAAGGGTAGAGGCATCATGTCTGCAGAGGGATACAACAGTCCACAGGAGTATATCGGTCACCACCTGACGCAGCTTCAGGTCGGGACTGGGTTTTGGTCGATTAACCTCGACTCGATGTTTTTCTCCGTCGTCCTCGGGGTTCTGTTCCTAGTTATTTTCCGCAAAGTGGCCAAAAACGCCACCAGCGGCGTGCCGGGTAAACTGCAAACCGCCGTGGAGCTGGTGGTCGGTTTCGTCGACAGCAGCGTGCGCGACATGTACCACGGCAAGAGCAAAGTGATTGCGCCGCTGGCGCTGACCGTGTTTGTCTGGGTGTTCCTGATGAACCTGATGGACCTGATTCCGGTAGACTTCCTGCCGTTCATCGGGGCTCATCTCGGCTTGCCTGCGCTGCGCGTCGTGCCTACCGCCGACGTGAACGTCACGCTGTCGATGGCGCTGGGCGTGTTTATCCTGATTCTGTTCTATAGCATCAAAATGAAAGGCGTTGGCGGGTTCGTTAAAGAGTTGACCATGCAGCCGTTCAACCACCCTGTATTCATTCCTATCAACCTGATTCTTGAAGGTGTCAGCCTGCTGTCCAAACCTGTTTCACTGGGTCTGCGACTGTTCGGCAACATGTATGCGGGTGAGTTGATCTTCATCCTGATTGCCGGCCTGTTGCCGTGGTGGTCACAGTGGGTCCTGAGCTTGCCTTGGGCTATCTTCCACATCCTGATCATTACGCTTCAAGCCTTTATTTTCATGGTTCTGACGATCGTCTATCTGTCGATGGCGTCTGAAGAGCACTGATTTTCTTAAAACACTTGCACTTTTAAACTGAAACAAACTGGAGACTGTCATGGAAAACCTGAGTATGGATCTGCTGTACATGGCTGCCGCTGTGATGATGGGTTTAGCGGCAATCGGTGCTGCGATCGGTATCGGCATCCTGGGTGGTAAATTCTTGGAAGGCGCTGCTCGTCAGCCTGACCTGATTCCTCTGCTGCGTACACAGTTCTTTATCGTTATGGGTCTGGTCGACGCCATCCCGATGATCGCTGTAGGTCTGGGTCTGTACGTGATGTTCGCCGTCGCGTAAGTAGAGTAACCCTCTACGACGTAACCAAACTATTAACTTTTAAAGAGGCATTGTGCTGTGAATCTTAACGCAACAATCCTCGGCCAGGCCATCGCGTTCGTTCTGTTTGTCTGGTTCTGCATGAAGTACGTATGGCCGCCGATCATGGCTGCCATCGAGAAACGTCAGAAAGAAATCGCTGACGGCCTCGCTTCTGCAGAGCGTGCCAAAAAAGATCTGGACTTAGCGCAAGCCAATGCGACCGACCAGCTGAAAACTGCTAAAGCAGAAGCTCAGGTGATCATCGAGCAAGCGAACAAACGCAAAGCTCAGATCATGGATGAAGCGAAAGCCGAAGCCGAGCAGGAACGTAACAAAATCGTGGCGCAGGCTCAGGCTGAGATCGAAGCCGAACGTAAGCGCGCTCGTGAAGAGTTGCGTAAGCAAGTCGCGATGCTGGCAATTGCCGGCGCCGAGAAGATCATCGAACGTTCCGTGGATGAAGCTGCTAACAGCGACATCGTTGATAAACTGGTCGCTGAACTGTAAGGAGGGAGGGGCTGATGTCTGAATTTGTAACTGTAGCTCGCCCCTACGCCAAAGCAGCTTTTGACTTTGCCGTTGAGCACCAAAGCGTAGAGCGCTGGCAGGAAATGCTGGCGTTTGCGGCTGAAGTCACTCGCAATGAACAGATTTCTGAACTGCTGTCTGGCGCGGTCGCGCCAGAAACGCTGTCCAAGACGTTCATCGCGGTTTGTGGCGATCGGCTCGACGAACATGGCCAGAACTTTATCCGTGTAATGGCCGAAAATGGACGTTTACTGGTTCTTCCTGCCGTGCTGCAGCAGTTCATCGAACTGCGCGCCTCGCTGGAATCCACCGTCGAAGTCGAAGTGCTCTCTGCGAGCGCGCTGAGCGACGAACAGCAGGCGAAAATCGCCGCTGCGATGGAAAAACGTCTGTCACGCAAAGTTAAGCTGAATTGCAAAATTGACAAGTCTGTACTGGCCGGCATCGTTGTTCGCGCCGGCGATATGGTGATTGATGGCAGCGTTCGCGGTCGTCTTGAACGCCTGACAGACGTCTTGCAGTCTTAAGGGGACTGGAGCATGCAACTGAATTCCACCGAAATCAGCGAACTGATCAAGCAGCGCATTGCTCAGTTCAATGTAGTGAGCGAAGCTCACAATGAAGGTACTATCGTTTCCGTCAGCGACGGGATCATCCGCGTACACGGCCTGGCCGAAGTTATGCAGGGCGAAATGATCGCGCTGCCTGGCAACCGTTACGCAATCGCATTGAACCTGGAGCGCGACTCCGTAGGTGCCGTGGTTATGGGTCCGTACGCGGATCTGGCCGAAGGCATGAAGGTTAAATGCACCGGCCGTATCCTGGAAGTTCCAGTCGGTCGTGGTCTGCTGGGTCGCGTAGTTAACACCCTGGGCGCACCAATCGACGGCAAAGGCCCGATTGAGAACGACGGCTTCTCTCCGGTAGAAGCTATCGCACCAGGCGTTATCGAGCGTCAGTCCGTTGATCAGCCGGTTCAGACTGGCTACAAATCCGTTGACGCCATGATTCCAATCGGCCGTGGCCAGCGTGAGCTGGTGATCGGTGACCGTCAGACCGGTAAAACCGCGCTGGCGATCGATGCGATCATCAACCAACGCGACTCCGGCATCAAATGCGTTTACGTGGCTATCGGCCAGAAAGCGTCCACCATCGCTAACGTGGTGCGCAAACTGGAAGAGCACGGCGCACTGGCCAACACCATCGTGGTGGTGGCGACCGCTTCCGAATCCGCTGCACTGCAATACCTGGCGCCATACGCCGGTTGCGCAATGGGCGAATACTTCCGTGACCGCGGTGAAGATGCGCTGATCGTGTACGATGACCTGTCCAAACAGGCCGTTGCTTACCGCCAGATTTCCCTGCTGCTTCGTCGTCCGCCAGGTCGTGAAGCTTACCCAGGCGACGTATTCTACCTGCACTCCCGCTTGTTGGAGCGGGCAGCGCGCGTTAACGCCGAATACGTTGAAGCCTTCACCAAAGGTGAAGTTAAAGGCCAAACCGGTTCACTGACCGCTCTGCCGATCATTGAAACCCAGGCGGGTGACGTTTCCGCGTTCGTTCCGACCAACGTAATCTCGATTACCGATGGTCAGATCTTCCTGGAATCCAACCTGTTCAACTCCGGTATTCGTCCGGCAGTTAACCCGGGTATCTCCGTATCCCGTGTTGGTGGCGCCGCGCAGACCAAGATCATGAAAAAACTGTCCGGTGGTATCCGTACCGCGCTGGCGCAGTATCGTGAATTGGCTGCGTTCTCCCAGTTCGCCTCCGATCTGGACGACGCGACCCGCAAACAGCTGAGCCACGGTCAAAAAGTGACCGAGCTGCTGAAACAGAAACAGTATGCGCCGATGTCGGTTGCACAACAGTCTCTGGTGCTGTTTGCCGCAGAACGCGGTTACCTGAACGACGTCGAAGTCGCCAAAGTGGTGAGCTTCGAAGCCGCGCTGGTCGCCTATGCGGACCGCGAGCACGCCGAACTGCTGAACCACATCAACCAAACTGGCAACTTCAATGATGAGATCGAGGGCAAGTTGAAAGACATCCTCGAGACCTTCAAGAAAACCCAGTCCTGGTAACGCCGAACGGTCCTGCTGTTGAAAGACAGCAGGCCGTCTGGCACTGAGGAGAAGCAGAGATGGCCGGCGCAAAAGAGATACGTAGTAAGATCGCTAGCGTGCAAAACACGCAAAAGATCACTAAAGCGATGGAAATGGTCGCCGCCTCCAAAATGCGTAAATCGCAGGATCGCATGGCGGCCAGCCGTCCTTATGCAGAGACCATGCGCAAAGTGATTGGTCACCTTGCGTTAGGGAATCTGGAGTACAAGCACCCGTACCTGGATGAGCGTGACGTTAAGCGCGTCGGGTATCTGGTGGTGTCTACTGACCGTGGTCTCTGCGGCGGCTTGAACATCAACCTGTTCAAAAAGCTGCTGGCGGAGATGAAAGCCTGGTCCGAAAAAGGCGTCGAAACCGATTTGGCGCTGATTGGCTCTAAAGCGGCCTCTTTCTTTGGTTCCGTGGGCGGCAACGTGGTTGCCCAGGTGACCGGCATGGGGGACAAACCTTCCCTGTCGGATCTGATCGGGCCGGTGAAAGTGATGCTGCAGGCCTACGACGAAGGTCGTTTGGACAAGCTGTACATTGTCAGCAACAAATTTGTTAATACGATGTCCCAAGAGCCACAGGTGCTTCAGCTGCTGCCGTTACCGCCAGCCGATGACGAAGAGCTGAAGAAAACGCCTTGGGATTACCTGTATGAACCCGATCCAAAAGTGCTGCTTGATACCTTGCTGCGCCGCTATGTGGAGTCGCAGGTTTATCAGGGCGTCGTGGAAAACCTGGCCAGCGAGCAGGCCGCACGAATGGTCGCGATGAAAGCCGCAACCGATAACGGCGGTAGCCTGATCAAAGAGCTGCAGTTGGTATACAACAAGGCGCGTCAGGCCAGCATCACTCAGGAACTCACCGAGATCGTTTCGGGAGCCTCCGCGGTTTAAGCTAGGTTTACGAATTACGTAGAGGATTCAAGATGGCTACTGGAAAGATTATCCAGGTAATCGGCGCCGTGGTGGACGTCGAGTTCCCTCAGGATGCCGTACCAAAAGTGTACGATGCCCTTGAGGTAGAAAACGGCACCGAAAAACTGGTGTTGGAAGTTCAGCAACAGCTGGGCGGTGGCGTGGTTCGCTGTATCGCAATGGGGACTTCCGACGGTCTGCGTCGCGGTCTGAAAGTGAACAACCTGGACCACCCGATTGAAGTGCCGGTGGGTAAAGCTACCCTGGGCCGTATCATGAACGTATTGGGTCAACCGATCGACATGAAAGGCGACATCGGCGAAGAAGAGCGTTGGGCGATTCACCGCGCGGCGCCAAGCTACGAAGAGCTGTCCAGCTCCCAGGAACTGCTGGAAACCGGTATCAAGGTAATGGACCTGATTTGTCCATTCGCCAAGGGCGGTAAAGTCGGTCTGTTCGGCGGTGCGGGCGTGGGTAAAACCGTAAACATGATGGAGCTGATCCGTAACATCGCGATCGAGCACTCCGGTTATTCCGTGTTTGCGGGCGTGGGCGAGCGTACTCGTGAGGGTAACGACTTCTACCACGAAATGACCGACTCCAACGTTCTGGACAAAGTATCCCTGGTTTACGGCCAGATGAACGAGCCACCAGGTAACCGTCTGCGCGTTGCGCTGACCGGTCTGACCATGGCGGAGAAATTCCGTGACGAAGGCCGTGACGTTCTGCTGTTCGTTGACAACATCTACCGTTACACCCTGGCCGGTACCGAAGTGTCCGCACTTCTGGGCCGTATGCCATCCGCGGTAGGTTATCAGCCAACGCTGGCGGAAGAGATGGGCGTTCTGCAAGAACGTATCACCTCGACCAAGACCGGTTCCATCACTTCCGTACAGGCCGTTTACGTTCCTGCGGATGACTTGACTGACCCGTCACCAGCCACCACCTTTGCGCACTTGGACGCAACCGTGGTACTGAGCCGTAACATCGCTTCTCTGGGTATCTACCCGGCCGTTGACCCGCTGGATTCCACCAGCCGTCAGCTGGATCCGCTGGTTGTTGGCCAGGAGCACTACGACGTAGCGCGTGGCGTGCAGTCCATTCTGCAACGCTACCAGGAACTGAAAGATATCATCGCGATCCTGGGTATGGACGAGCTGTCTGAAGAAGACAAACTGGTCGTATCCCGTGCGCGTAAGATCCAACGCTTCCTGTCTCAGCCGTTCTTCGTGGCAGAAGTCTTCACCGGTTCTCCGGGCAAGTTCGTATCGCTGAAAGACACCATCCGTGGTTTCAAAGGCATTATGGACGGCGACTATGACCACCTGCCGGAGCAGGCGTTCTACATGGTTGGCACCATTGAAGAAGCAGTGGAAAAAGCCAAGAAACTGTAACGCCTTGAGAGGAGGGTGATATGGCTATGACTTACCATCTGGATGTAGTCAGCGCGGAAAAACAGATGTTTTCCGGCCTGGTGCAGAAGATCCAGGTGACAGGCAGCGAAGGTGAACTGGGGATCTTCCCTGGCCATGCGCCGCTGCTGACTGCCATCAAGCCTGGCATGGTGCGTATTGTTAAGCAGCACGGTGAAGAAGAGTTCATCTACCTGTCCGGCGGCATCCTAGAGGTGCAGCCGAGCGTGGTTACCGTGCTGGCGGACACTGCTATCCGTGGTACTGACCTCGACGAAGCGAGAGCGTTGGAAGCTAAGCGTAAAGCTGAAGAACACATTCGCAGCTCTCATGGCGATGTCGACTATGCTCAGGCATCCGCTGAACTGGCGAAAGCGATCGCAAAACTGCGCGTTATCGAGCTCACCAGAAAAGCGATGTAATGTTTGGGTGCCTGGCACCCAACTTTAAGAAAGCGGCCTATAGGGTCGCTTTTTTTTTACTTTAAAATAAGCATTTCAGCCCGGCGGACAGTGTGGTGTATAACCCCTGATATTGGGAAGGAAACGTCGCCGATCGCCGACAGTTTTTTCGTCCTGAAGCCGAATCGGCCATGATGGCGGCAGGCCAAGAGCCGTGCGGCCTGTGCCGGGTTCGTGATGAGAAATATGTAGTAATATCGTCGCTAAACGGTTTTACTTTCGTCTATCAAAATGGAGTTATCAGGTTGCTTATGTCGAACAGCGCAATGAGCGTGGTCATCCTCGCCGCGGGCAAGGGTACGCGCATGTATTCCGATCTTCCCAAAGTGTTGCATCCGTTGGCCGGCAAGCCGATGGTGCAGCACGTCATTGATGCCGCGATGAAACTGGGCGCGCAACATGTCCACCTGGTATACGGCCACGGCGGCGATCTGCTGAAGAGTACGTTGACTGACGGCGCGCTGAACTGGGTGCTGCAGGCCGAGCAATTGGGTACCGGCCATGCGATGCAGCAGGCCGCGCCGCACTTTGCCGACGATGAAGACGTGCTGATGCTGTACGGTGACGTGCCGTTGATCTCCGTGGATACGCTGCAACGCCTGCTGGCGGCCAAGCCGCAGGGCGGTATCGGGCTGCTGACGGTCAAGCTGGACGATCCGAGCGGTTACGGCCGCATCGTGCGCGAGCAGGGCAACGTGGTGGGCATCGTCGAACACAAGGATGCCAGCGAGGCGCAGCGCCAGATTAACGAGATCAATACCGGCATCCTGGTGGCGAACGGGCGCGATCTGAAGCGCTGGCTGGGGATGTTGAATAACGACAACGCACAGGGTGAGTTCTACATCACCGATATCATTGCGTTGGCCCATGCCGACGGCAAGAAAATCGAAACCGTGCACCCGTTGCGCCTGAGTGAAGTGGAAGGCGTGAACAACCGCCTGCAGCTGGCGACCCTGGAGCGCGTCTTCCAGTCGGAACAGTCTGAAAAGCTGCTGTTGGCCGGCGTGATGTTGCTGGATCCGGCGCGTTTCGATCTGCGCGGGGAACTTGTTCACGGCCGCGACATCACTATTGATGCGAATGTGATTATCGAAGGTCACGTCAAGCTGGGCGACCGGGTGAAAATCGGCGCCGGCTGCGTGCTGAAAAACTGCGTGATTGGCGATGACTGCGAGATCAGCCCTTACAGCGTGCTGGAAGACAGCGTGCTGGAGGCTGACTGCACCGTGGGGCCGTTCGCCCGCCTGCGCCCAGGCTCGGAGCTGGCGGCAGGGGCTCACGTCGGCAACTTCGTGGAAATGAAAAAGGCGCGTCTGGGTAAAGGCTCCAAGGCCGGCCACCTCAGCTATCTGGGCGATGCCGAAATCGGCGATGACGTGAATATCGGCGCCGGCACCATCACCTGCAACTACGATGGCGCCAACAAGCACAAGACGGTGATCGGCGACGGCGTATTCGTCGGTTCCGATACACAGCTGGTGGCGCCGGTGTCGGTCGGCAAAGGCTCCACCATCGCCGCCGGCACCACGGTGACGCGCGATATAGCCGAGAACGAACTGGTGCTGAGCCGCGTCAAGCAGGTGCACATTCAGGGCTGGCAACGTCCGGTGAAGAAGAAGTCATAGTGTGTTTTGCGTTGGGCTCCGTTCACGAGCCCAATACAAAACATAATAACCCCCACCATCTACAGGCTCGGGGGACGCACGGTAAAAACCGGCAAAAATCAGGTCAAGGCATCGAAAGCGCCCATGAAGGGCGTTCATTAGGAATATAACTGATGTGTGGAATTGTAGGCGCAGTAGCGCAACGTGATATCGCAGAAATCCTGTTGGAAGGTTTACGTCGTCTCGAGTACCGCGGTTATGACTCCGCCGGTCTGGCAGTGGTCGACGAAAAAGGCAACGTCAGCCGCCTGCGCCGCGTAGGCAAGGTGCAAAAACTGGCCGAAGCGGCGGAGCAGACCGATCTGCACGGCGGTACCGGCATCGCTCACACCCGTTGGGCAACGCACGGTGAACCGACCGAGGCGAACGCGCACCCGCATGTTTCCGACTACATTACCGTGGTGCATAACGGCATCATCGAAAACCACGAACCGCTGCGCGAACTGCTGATCGAACGCGGTTATCGCTTCAGCTCCGAAACCGACACCGAAGTGATTGCGCACCTGGTGCACTGGGAACAACTGCAGGGCGGTACGCTGCTGGAAGTGGTTCAGCGCGTGATCCCTCAGCTGCGCGGCGCCTACGGCACCGTGGTGATGGACAGCCGCGATCCGAGCGTATTGGTCGCGGCGCGCTCCGGCAGCCCGCTGGTTATCGGCCGCGGCGTCGGGGAAAACTTCATTGCTTCCGATCAGCTGGCGCTGCTGCCGGTCACCCGCCGCTTCATCTTCCTAGAAGAAGGCGACGTGGTGGAAGTGACGCGCCGCACCGTCAACATCTTCGACAAGCAGGGCAACGCCATCGAGCGCCCTGAAATCGAATCCCAGGTGCAGTATGACGCCGGCGACAAGGGCGCTTACCGTCACTACATGCAAAAAGAGATCTACGAACAGCCGCTGGCGCTGAAAAACACCCTGGAAGGGCGTTTCAGCCATGGCCAAATCAACCTGAGCGAGCTGGGCCCGCGCGCCGATGAGCTGTTGGCCAAGGTGCAGCACGTGCAGATCATCGCCTGTGGCACTTCTTACCACTCCGGGATGGTGGCGCGTTACTGGTTCGAAGCGCTGGCCGGCGTGCCGTGCGACGTCGAGATCGCCTCCGAGTTCCGTTACCGCAAATCGGCGGTGCGCCCGGGCAGCCTGATCATCACCCTGTCGCAGTCCGGCGAAACCGCCGACACCCTGGCGGCGCTGCGCCTGTCCAAAGAGCTGGGTTATCTCGGTTCGCTGGCCGTTTGTAACGTTGCGGGCTCTTCGCTGGTGCGCGAATCCGATCTGGCATTGATGACCAAGGCCGGCACGGAAATCGGCGTAGCCTCGACCAAAGCCTTCACCACGCAGCTCACCGTGCTGCTGATGCTGGTGGCGCGCTTGGGCCGCCTGAAAGGCATGGCGGAAAGCGTGGAGCAGGAGATCGTGCACGGCCTGCAGGCGCTGCCGGCGCGCATCGAGCAGATGCTGTCGATGGATAAAGAGATCGAAGCGCTGGCGGAAGGCTTCTCCGACAAGCACCATGCGCTGTTCCTCGGCCGCGGCGATCAGTATCCGATCGCCATGGAAGGGGCGCTGAAGCTGAAAGAGATCTCCTATATTCATGCCGAAGCTTATGCGGCGGGCGAGCTGAAACACGGCCCGCTGGCGCTGATCGACGCCGATATGCCGGTGATTGTGGTGGCGCCGAACAACGAACTGCTGGAAAAGCTGAAGTCCAACATTGAAGAAGTGCGCGCGCGCGGCGGCCAGCTGTATGTGTTCGCCGATCAGGACGCTGGCTTCGTCAGCAGCGAAGGCATGACCATCATTCCTCTGCCGCACGTCGAGGAAATCGTGGCGCCGATCTTCTACACCGTGCCGTTGCAGCTGCTGTCTTACCACGTGGCGCTGATCAAAGGCACCGACGTTGACCAGCCGCGCAACCTGGCGAAGTCTGTCACCGTAGAGTAATCTGCCGCAGGTAAACTGCAAAAGCCGGCCTTAGCGCCGGCTTTTTTCATGAGTAACGCGAAAGATGACAGCGGCGCCGATTCAGGGATAAACGTTGTCATATTCAAGCGGATAGGGCGTGGCCAAACGGTTTTTTTATTGCTTGGCTATTGCGCTGTTTTTTATTTAACAAGTTGATTTTTATATAAATCATCACCCCTTAAATGCATTGTAATATAACTGTCATATTGCGTACATTTTTCTGTCACCAAACTGTCCTATTTTCCCTCCTGCAGCAATACTTACTCTGATTAAAACGACTCGAAGTCGATTTTAAATATCCCATTAGGAGGGATTATGAAACTGATGCGTACCACCGTCGCCAGTATTGTGGCAGCGACCTTCTCCCTGACCGCCGTGTCCGCGTTCGCTGCTGCCAGCCTGACCGGTGCAGGTGCGACATTCCCCGCTCCGGTTTACGCCAAGTGGGCAGATTCTTATCAGAAAGAAACCGGCAACAAAGTTAACTATCAGGGCATCGGCTCCTCTGGCGGCGTGAAGCAAATCGTGGCCAACACCGTTGACTTTGGCGCCTCCGACGCCCCGCTGTCTGACGACAAGCTGGCGGCCGACGGCCTGTTCCAGTTCCCGACCGTGATTGGCGGCGTGGTGCTGGCCGTGAATATCCCGGGCATTAAATCCGGCGAACTGACTCTGGACGGTAAAACCCTGGGCGATATCTACCTGGGCAACGTCAAAAAATGGAACGACCCGGCTATCACCAAGCTGAACCCAGGCGTGAAACTGCCTGACCAGAACATCGCCGTGGTGCGCCGCGCCGATGGTTCCGGCACCTCGTTCGTGTTCACCAGCTATCTGTCCAAGGCCAACGCGCAGTGGAAAGAAAAGATTGGCGCCGGTTCTACCGTTAACTGGCCGACCGGTCTGGGCGGCAAAGGCAACGACGGCATCGCCGCCTTCGTTCAGCGTCTGCCAGGCTCTATCGGCTACGTAGAATACGCTTACGCCAAGCAGAACAACCTGGCTTACACCAAGCTGGTTTCCGCCGACGGCAAACCGGTCAGCCCGACTGAAGAGAGCTTCAGCAACGCGGCCAAAGGCGTGGATTGGAGCAAGACCTTCGCTCAGGATCTGACAGACCAGAAAGGCGACAACGTGTGGCCAATCACCTCCACCACCTTCATCCTGGTGCACAAAGAGCAGAAAAACCCTGCTCAGGGCGCCGAAGTGTTGAAGTTCTTCGACTGGGCTTACAAAACCGGCGGCAAACAGGCTAACGAGCTGGATTACGCCACCCTGCCGAAAGAAGTGGTTGAGCAGGTGCGCGCGGCCTGGAAAACCAACGTAAAAGACAGTTCAGGTAAAGCGCTGTACTAACAACGCAGGGGCGCGGGCTCGCCGCGCCCCACACAGTTCTTCAGGCTCCGATCCCGGTTGGGGCTGCCAGGGTTCAAACAGAGAGTAATCTATGGCTGAGTACAAGCCGACCATCAAAGCACCGGGCAAAAACGGTGACATCATTTTCAGCGCGCTGGTGAGACTGGCTGCGCTGATTACCCTATTGTTGCTGGGCGGCATTATCGTTTCGCTGATCTTCGCCTCCTGGCCAAGCATGCAGAAATTCGGCTTCGCTTTCCTGTGGACCAAAGAGTGGGACGCGCCGGCGGAGCAGTTCGGCGCGCTGGTGCCGATCTACGGTACCGTGGTCACCTCGCTTATCGCGCTGATCATCGCCGTGCCGGTGAGTTTCGGCATCGCGCTGTTCCTGACCGAACTGGCGCCGAACTGGTTGAAGCGGCCGCTGGGCATCGCCATTGAGCTGCTGGCGGCCATCCCGAGCATCGTCTACGGCATGTGGGGCCTGTTCGTGTTCGCCCCGCTGTTCGCCGAATATTTCCAGACGCCGGTGGGCGAAGTGCTGTCGGGCATTCCGATCGTCGGCGAGCTGTTCTCCGGGCCGGCCTTCGGCATCGGCATTCTGGCCGCCGGGGTGATTCTGGCGATCATGATCATTCCTTACATCGCCGCGGTCATGCGCGACGTGTTCGAACAGACGCCGGTGATGATGAAAGAGTCGGCCTACGGCATCGGCTGCACCACTTGGGAAGTCATCTGGCGCATCGTGCTGCCGTTCACCAAAAACGGCGTCATCGGCGGCGTGATGTTGGGCCTGGGCCGCGCGCTGGGGGAAACCATGGCGGTGACCTTTATCATCGGTAACACCTACCAGCTCGACAGCGCTTCGCTGTACATGCCAGGCAACAGTATCACCTCGGCGCTGGCCAACGAATTCGCCGAAGCCGAGTCCGGCGTGCACACCGCCGCGTTGATGGAGCTGGGTCTGATTCTGTTTGTTATCACCTTTATCGTGCTGGCGCTGTCGAAACTGATGATCATGCGTCTGGCCAAGAATGAGGGGCGTTAACATGGCGACGATGGATATGCAAAACGCAGTCGTTCTGGCGGAAAGCCGCCGCAAAATGCAGGCCTGGCGCCGGCAGAAAAACCGCCTCGCGCTATTCCTGTCGATGGCGACCATGGCGTTCGGGCTGTTCTGGTTGATCTGGATCCTGATCGCCACCGTCACCAAAGGCTTCGACGGTATGTCGCTGGCGCTGTTCACCGAAATGACCCCGCCGCCGAATACCGCGGGCGGCGGCTTGGCCAACGCCATCGCCGGCAGCGGCCTGTTGATCCTGTGGGCGACCATCTTCGGTACGCCGCTGGGCATCATGGCCGGCATCTACCTGGCGGAATACGGCCGTAAATCCTGGCTGGCGGAAGTGATCCGCTTTATCAACGATATCCTGCTGTCCGCACCGTCGATCGTGGTGGGCCTGTTCGTTTACACCATCGTGGTGGCGAAGATGGAACACTTCTCCGGCTGGGCCGGCATCGTGGCGCTGGCGCTGCTGCAGGTGCCGATCGTCATTCGCACCACCGAAAACATGCTGAAGCTGGTACCGGATACGCTGCGCGAGGCCGCGTATGCCCTGGGTACACCGAAATGGCGCATGATTTCTGCCATCACGCTGAAGGCGTCGGTGTCCGGCATCATCACCGGCGTGCTGCTGGCGATTGCGCGCATCGCGGGGGAAACCGCACCGCTGCTGTTCACCTCGCTGTCGAACCAGTTCTGGAGCACCGACCTGATGCAGCCGATCGCCAACCTGCCGGTGACCATCTTCAAATTCGCCATGAGCCCGTTCGCCGAATGGCAACAGCTGGCCTGGGCCGGGGTGCTGTTGATCACCCTGTGCGTACTGTTACTGAATATCCTGGCGCGCGTGATTTTCGCCAAGAAAAAGCATTCATAAAATTTTGAGCGCCGCTTTGGCGGCGCTGATGAAAAGAGAGAAGTCTTGATGAGTATGGTTACTGACGCTTCCAGCAGCAAAATTCAGGTACGCGATCTGAACTTCTACTACGGCAAATTCCATGCGCTGAAGAACATCACGCTGGATATCGCCAAGAACAAGGTCACCGCGTTTATCGGCCCGTCCGGCTGCGGCAAATCCACCCTGCTGCGCACCTTCAACAAGATGTATCAGCTGTACCCGGAACAGCGTGCGGAAGGCGGCATCCTGCTGGACGGCCAGAACATCCTCACCGACAACTCGGATATCGCGCTGCTGCGCGCCAAGGTCGGCATGGTGTTCCAGAAGCCGACGCCGTTCCCGATGTCGATTTACGACAACATCGCCTTCGGCGTTCGCCTGTTTGAAAAGCTGTCGCGCGCCGATATGGACGAGCGCGTGCAGTGGGCGCTGACCAAGGCGGCGCTGTGGAACGAAACCAAGGACAAGCTGCACCAGAGCGGCTACAGCCTCTCCGGTGGCCAGCAGCAGCGTCTGTGCATCGCCCGCGGCATCGCCATTCGTCCGGAAGTGCTGTTGCTGGATGAGCCTTGCTCGGCGCTGGATCCGATCTCCACCGGCAAGATTGAAGAGCTGATCAGCGAGCTGAAGGCCGACTACACCGTGGTGATCGTGACGCACAACATGCAGCAGGCGGCGCGTTGCTCCGACTCTACCGCATTTATGTATCTGGGCGAGCTGATCGAGTTCAGTGATACTGATAACCTGTTCACTGCGCCGCAGAAAAAGCAGACTGAAGACTACATCACTGGCCGTTATGGTTGATAGGAAGCATCATGGATAACCTGAATTTAAATAAACACATTTCCGGCCAGTTCAACGCAGAGCTTGAGCATATCCGCACCCAGGTGCTGACCATGGGCGGGCTGGTGGAGCAGCAGCTGACCGACGCCATCACCGCGATGCACAATCAGGATGGCGAGCTGGCCAAGCGCGTGATCGAAGGCGACGCCAAGGTCAACATGATGGAAGTGGCGATCGACGAAGCCTGCGTGCGCATCATCGCCAAGCGTCAGCCGACCGCCAGCGATCTGCGCCTGGTGATGGCGATCATCAAAACCATTTCCGAGCTGGAGCGCATCGGCGACGTGGCGGACAAAATTTGCCGCACCGCGCTGGAAAAGTTCTCGCACCAGCACCAGCCGCTGTTGGTCAGCCTGGAATCGCTGGGGCGCCACACCGTGCAGATGCTGCACGACGTGCTGGACGCGTTTGCGCGCATGGATCTGGACGAGGCGATCCGTATCTACCGTGAAGATAAAAAGGTCGACCAGGAGTATGAAGGCATCGTGCGTCAGCTGATGACCTACATGATGGAAGACTCACGCACCATTCCCAGTGTGTTGACCGCGCTGTTCTGCGCCCGTTCCATCGAGCGCATCGGCGACCGCTGCCAGAACATCTGCGAATTTATCTTCTATTTCGTCAAAGGGCAGGACTTCCGTCATTTGGGTGGTGATGCCCTGGAAAAGCTACTCTCTCCGGGCGGTAAAGACGAAAAGGCCGACTAACCCTTTCCGGGTAATATCCTTCAAAGGCGCGGTTTCCCGCGCCTTTATTCCATCTTAAGCGCGTAAAGATAAAAAGGTTATAAATATAGCTTTTTATATTATTTCCTGACCTATGTGGCGCTTGCTAGCTTATCCGCCAGCAGGACATCAACCACTTAGGAGCTTTCTATGAAACATCGCGCTTTGGCCTTAACGTTGTTAGCCAGTCTGACCGGCCTCGCCGCCGGCGCCGCGCACGCGGACAAACTTGACGATATCAAGCAAGCCGGCGTGGTGCGTATCGCGGTGTTCGACAGCAACCCGCCGTTCGGCTACATCGATCCGCAGAGCAAGAAGCTGGTGGGCTACGATGTGGACGTCGCCGATGCGATCGGTAAAGCGCTGGGCGTGAAAGTGGAGCTGCGCGCCACCAACCCGGCCAACCGCATTCCGTTGCTGGTGTCGAAGAAGGTTGACCTGATCGCCGCCAACTTCACCATTACCGACGAGCGCGCCAAGGAAGTGAACTTCAGCGTGCCATATTTCGCTACCGGCCAGAAATTCATCGCCCGCAAAGGCGTGCTGAAAACCCCGGAAGACATCAAGAAGCTGCGCATTGGCGCGGACAAGGGCACGGTGCAGGAAATCACCCTGCGCGAACGTTTCCCGACGGCGAAGGTGATCTCTTACGATGACACCCCGCTGGCGTTTGTGGCGCTGCGCAACGGCAACGTGCAGGCGATCACTCAGGACGACGCCAAGCTGGTCGGCCTGCTCGGCAACCTGCCGGCGGCGCAGAAGGCGGAGTTTGAAATTTCACCGTTCAGCCTGACCAAAGAGTACCAGGGCGTCGGCATTCCCAAGGGCGAAGATCGCCTGACCGCCGCGGTGAACGAGACGTTGATCAAGCTGGAAAAAGACGGCGAAGCGGTTAAGATTTACGATCGCTGGTTCGGGCCGGAAACCCAATCCGCCCAACCGCGCGGTGATTTCAAAATCGCGCCTTTGGATCAGCAACCGAAAGCCTGATTTAACCGCTCGCGCTGAGATCGGCACGGAGGGGCGCAGCTTGCTGCGCCCCTGATGCATTCTGCAAGACAAGGATTGAACATGAACCTGGACTGGCTGCTGGCGCCGCAATACCTGAGCTGGCTGTGGCACGGCTTTCTGCTGACGCTGTGGCTTTCCGCCTGCGCGGGCCTGGCGGCCACGCTGCTGGGCTTTGTGCTGGCGGCGATGCGGGACAGCAGCCTGCGGCCGTTGCGCTGGCTGGCGATGGGGTACAGCTCGCTGTTTCGCAATACGCCGCTGCTGGTGCAGCTGTTCTTCTGGTACTTCGCCGCCGGGCAGATCCTGCCGTCCGCCGCCATGCAGTGGCTGAACAGCTCGCATCAGGTCGGCCCGCTTGAGTGGCCGTCGTTCGAGTTTCTCGCCGGTTTCTTCGGCCTGACGCTCTACTCCACCGCCTTTATCGCCGAAGAGATCCGTTCCGGTATTCGCGGCGTCGCCGGCGGGCAGAAATATGCCGCCCAGGCGCTGGGGCTGACCGGCTGGCAGGCGATGCGCTACGTGGTGCTGCCGCAGGCGCTGAAAATCGCGCTGCCGCCGCTGCTCGGGCAATACATGAACGTGATCAAGAACTCGTCGCTGACCATGGCGATCGGCGTTGCCGAACTCTCTTACGCCTCGCGTCAGGTCGAAACCGAAACGTTGCGCACCTTCCAGGCGTTCGGCGTGGCGACGGTGCTGTATATCGCCATCATCGCGCTGCTGGAAGGCTGGGGCATGTGGCGCCAACAGCGTAAACCGCTGGGAGGGCATTGAGATGGATTTCAGCGTAATTCACGATAACCTGGGCTACCTGCTGTGGGGCACCTGGCCGGACGGGCCGCTGGGCGGCGCGGCGCTGACGTTGGCGATCAGCCTGATGGCCGGCGTGGCTTCGGCGGTGCTCGGCACGTTATTCGGCGTGGCGCTGGCGATGTCACGCGGCGTCGCTGCCGGATTGCTGGCGGCGGTGCTGGGCTTTTTCCGCGCCATTCCGGTCATCATGCTGATCTTCTGGACCTATTTCCTGCTGCCGATGGTGTTTGGCGTCGAGATCCCGGAAATCACTACCGTGGTGTGCGCGCTGGCGCTGATCGCTTCGGCCTATTTGGCCCATGCGGTGAAGGCCGGCATCGCCGCGATCGGCCCCGGCCAGTGGCAGGCCGGGCTTTCTCTGGGGCTGACCCGTTGGCAGACGCTGCGCATGATCGTGCTGCCGCAGGCGCTGCGCATGATGGTGCCGTCGTTCATTAACCAGTGGATCTCCCTGATCAAAGACACCTCGCTGGCTTATATCGTCGGCGTTGGTGAACTGACCTTCCTGGCGACCCAGGTCAACAACCGCAGCATGGTTTACCCGATGGAAGTGTTCCTGTTCGTGGCGCTGGTCTATTTCGTGTTCTGCCTGGCGCTCGATCTGCTGGCCAACGCGGTTAACCGCCGCTTCGGCGCGCAAACCCGCGCGCTGAAACGGTCCTGGCGCTGGTGGCGCAACAAGCCGCCGTTGCCGGCCAGTTAATCGGCCGTGAGCCGCCAGCCGCGTTCGCGCCACAGCGCGGGCAGCTGGGCCAGGTCGTCGAACGTCGTCACCAGCGGGTGGTCGATCGGCGGGTTATGCGGATCGGCGCAGAAGTAAAAGACCGGGATGCCGGCGTTGATGCCGGCCTGGGCGCCGGCGGGCGAGTCGTCCACCAGGATGCAGCGCGCCACCGGCACCTGCATCCGTTCGGCGGCGTGAAACACGATCGCCGGATCCGGCTTCCAGCGCTGAATGTCATAGCCGCTGAACAACCGGTCATCAAAATAAGGCAGCATGCCGGTCAGGCCGAGCGAGTGCTGCATCTTGCTGACCGGCCCGTTGGAGACGGTGCAGACAGGCACCGTCACCTGCGCCAGCAGCTCGCGGGCGCCGGCAATCTGCTGTAATTCGCTGTCGAACAGCCGCGCCACCTCCTGCCGATACAGCGGTTCCAGCGCCTCTTTTGCCAGGTTAGTGCCCTGCTCGGCGTTGACCCGATCGATGATCTCGTACAGCTTCACCCCTTTGTATTTCTTGAACACCTCTTCCAGCGACAGGTGAATGCCGTAGCGGGCGAACATGTGCACATAGGCTTTGCTGCACAGCACTTCGCTGTCCACCAGCGTGCCGTCGCAGTCGAACAAAATGCAGTCAATCTGATTCATGCGGGACAGGTTCCTTCGGGTTAACGCCGCTGAGGCCGCTCAGCGATCACTTGATCAGGTTACGCGCCTTAAGATCGTGCAAAATCAGCGCGGCGACGTGTGAGCAGTGCGGTAAATCGCGGCTGTCGCACCACCTGAGTTCGGCGATTTCGGCGGCCGGCTGCAGCTGCCCGGTAAAGTCGGCCTGATAGCAGCGAATGCGCACCTGGGTGCCGTCCTGCTTGCCGTCCGCCGGGCCGGTGAACTCGCCGTAAAACGCGATGGAGCTCGGCAGCAGCGCAACGGTCAGCTCTTCGTCGATTTCGCGGCACAGCGCCTGTTCGTCGGTTTCACCCGCTTCGCGTTTTCCGCCTGGGACATAAAACAGCGTCTTATTGTGTGAACGCACCAGCGCCACTTTGTCATCTTTCAGCGTAATTAACGCGAGCTTATCGATAAAGGTCGAAGACATGCGGATTCCTGTTTTTTTTAGCGGGTAGGGTAAGAGATGCGATAGGCCATTTTATCGGCCGTGCCGGCAAACGGCAACGCAGCGGGCGGGAACGGGGGATGAAAGCCTGTAAATACAAGCCGTTGACGCGTTTAGCCGTAAAGACGGCGAAAAAAACCTGTGACCGGCGTCAAAAGCCCCACTTTTTGTTATAGGATAGCCGGCGACTGTCCATTCCCATTTTCGGAATTCTGATAATGACCAAACCAGTATCTGGCCTTGACGCTGAGCAAGGCTTGCTTGGGCGCGTGTTTAAACTCAAGCAACATGGCACGACGGCGCGTACGGAAACGATTGCCGGTATCACCACCTTCCTCACCATGGTGTATATCGTGTTCGTTAACCCTCAAATTTTGGGCGCGGCGGGCATGGATACCCAGGCGGTATTTGTCACTACCTGTTTGATCGCCGCCTTCGGCAGCATCTTTATGGGCCTGCTGGCGAACCTGCCGGTGGCGCTGGCGCCGGCGATGGGCCTGAACGCCTTCTTCGCCTTCGTGGTGGTCGGGGCGATGGGCATCTCCTGGCAGGTGGGCATGGGCGCCATCTTCTGGGGAGCGGTCGGCCTGCTGCTGCTGACCATTTTCCGCATCCGCTACTGGATGATCGCCAACATTCCGGTCAGCCTGCGGGTCGGCATCACCAGTGGCATCGGTCTGTTCATCGGCATGATGGGGCTGAAAAACGCCGGCATCGTGGTGGCCAACCCGGACACGCTGGTGACCATCGGCAGCCTGACCTCGCACAACGTGCTGCTGGGCGCGCTCGGCTTCTTCATCATCGCCGTGCTCTCTTCGCGTAACTTCCACGCGGCGGTGCTGGTGTCGATCGTGGTCACCACCCTTATCGGCTGGATGCTGGGCGACGTGAAATACGGCGGCCTGTTCTCCCTGCCGCCGAGCATCACCTCGGTGGTGGGCCAGGTCGACGTGGCCGGTGCGCTGAACATCGGGCTGGCCGGGGTTATTTTCTCGTTTATGCTGGTGAACCTGTTCGACTCTTCGGGCACCCTGATCGGCGTTACCGATAAAGCCGGCCTGACCGATAGCCAGGGCAAGTTCCCGCGCATGAAGCAGGCGCTGTACGTCGACAGCATCAGCTCGGTGGCCGGTTCGCTGGCGGGCACCTCTTCCGTGACCGCTTACATCGAAAGCTCTTCCGGCGTCGCCGTCGGCGGCCGCACCGGTTTGACGGCGGTGGTCACCGGCCTGCTGTTCCTGCTGGTGATCTTCCTGTCGCCGCTGGCGGGCATGGTGCCGGCTTACGCCGCCGCCGGCGCGCTGATCTACGTCGGCGTGCTGATGACCTCCAGCCTGGCGCGGGTGAAGTGGGACGATCTGACCGAAGCGGTACCGGCGTTTGTTACCGCGGTGATGATGCCGTTCAGCTTCTCGATCACCGAAGGTATCGCGCTCGGCTTTATCTCCTACTGCGTGATGAAGCTCGGCACCGGCCGCTGGCGTGAAATCAGCCCGTGTGTGGTGGTGGTGGCGCTGCTGTTCGTGCTGAAGATCGTCTTCGTCGACGGCCATTGACCGCCAAAGGGCCGGCGCCTGCCGGCCCTGAACCCCTAGACGCCCGGCGTCGCATCCGGCGCCCGATCCAACACCCACTGCAACGGCCGCCTGAAGCGCGCCTGCCAACTGCCGGCGGCATCCTCTCCTTGGGCGAAGTGCAGCGTCTGCACCTGATTATCCTCCCCGAACAGATTGGCGAAGTGCAATGCCAGCGCCTGCTCGCTGAAGTTCTGCCGATCGTAATACGCCATCACGATTTTCTTTTGCGCCGCCAGCGACTGCTGGGCCGGCTTGATCTCCCCGTTGGGGGCGATCAGGAGTGCACCGGCGTAAAACTGCGGGTACTTCGCGATCAGGTTGGCGGCGTGCAGTGCGCCCTGGCCGCGGGCGCTGAGGTAAATCCGTTGGGTATTCAGCTTTAGCTGGGGAGCCAGCTGTTGCAGCGTACGCTGAATGGCGGTGTGGGTGCTCTCGTCGCTGTAATTCGACCAGCGGAAGCTGTTTTCCGACAGCATCTGCGTGCCGTTGATCTCGATGTACGCCACGCCCATTTCGCCGAACAGCAGCCGTTCTTCGGGGCTGATGGCGGCGGCTTTGCCGTAGGTATGCAGGAAGATCACCGTTGGCCAGCCTTCGGGCGGCGCTTCGCCGTCCGGCATCGCGTAGCTGGCCTTGCCTTCATAGTGACGGGCGTGCTGCAGATAGCGCGCTTTGGTGGCGGCCAAGATCGATTGGTAGGTGGCGGAGTGCTGGATGCTGTTGAAGGCGTCGTCCTCCAGCAGGTTGTAGTAGTACCACAGGCCGCGGTCGGCGCTCAGCTGCAGGTAGCGCTCCGCCAGCTCGGTTTGGCCTTTCTCCGCCGACGATACCGCCAGCTGGTAGGGCGCCCAGACGTTGCGGCCGTCTTCGCGCATCAGCGTCAGGTACAGCAACATGGCGCCCAGCTTTTTGTCTTCCTGGTTTTGCGCGGATCGCGACAGCTGGGCGTTGAGCGCGCTGTGTGCCGGCAGCTCCAGCGGCTCTTCACCGGCGGGATAACGCATGTCTGCGGCGAAAGCGGGACTGGTGATGGAAACAAAAAATAACGCTAAAATGAAAAAATACATGATGCTATGGCTTTAATTTTCAATGAATTGACGGACTTCATGTCCTGTTGCGGTGCCCCGCGGGCACCGCGAGACGGTCACTCCACGCGGCGAATAAAATCGCTGAACGCGGACAGCTGGCCGGTCAGGAAATCCAGCGTTCCCTGATCGCTCAGTTCACCGGCCTGTTCATCGACCTTGCTCTGGATCACGCCGCCCATAAACTCAGGCTTGTTCATTACCATCGCATCGAGGAACACCAGGATCTGGCGCAGATGGTATTGGCAGCGCGCGCCGCCGATCGGCCCCATCGAGCTGGTTTGAATGGCGACCGGCTTGCCGGCCAGCGGCTGATTCGGCAAGCGAGACAGCCAGTCGATGGCGTTCATGGTTAGGAAACTCAATCGCCCCTTTTTGAGTTTCCTAACCATGAATCGGGGCGAGAAAGAGTCGCATGTGGTGGGGGATTTAGTGCGGTAATACGAAAAAATGCCAGTTTTGCCGTGTTTTTAAGCTAAAACCCATTTTTCAGGCGCACTTATCCAAAGGCGGTGCCTGAAGCCATCGTTTTTTTGCCATCCGATACAGCCTGTCAGAGAGCATTTTTGTGGCATGCTCGCCCGCCATGGCGCCGGCAAAACGCAACCGGCCTTTGCAAAGAATGCACTGATACGGATCGGTGCCCAGGAACGCTCTCATCAGCACAGCGAACCCTGGCTTCTGCGGTTTTTCGCGTGGCGTCATCTCCAATGCTGCGTAGACTTTCGGCAGCAACGAGCCACGTTTGCGGTTGGCCAGGAAGCCGTAGTAGCGCACCATTTTAAAGTGTCGTGCCGGGATATGGCTGACGTAACGCCACAGCATCTCCTCCTGGCTCAGCTTCTGCCGTTTATGCTGCTGCGTGTTGTGGTCGTAGTACTGGTGCACCACCGAGCCGCCGCGGTAATGACGGAGCTGCGACGCCGCCACCGGCGGGCGTTTTAGATACCGGCCCAGGTATTTTACGCTGCGCCAAGCACCGCGGGTCTTTTTGGCGAAGTGGACCTTCCAGTGGCGCTGATATTGCGCCTGCAGGTAGCGCTTCCACTGTTTCTCATCGCGGATATGGCCGTGACCCGGCAGGGATGCAGGGTTAACGCGATCGTAGCTGGCACGCAGCAGACGGATAACGGCACCGCGCCAGATGGCTTCAACCTGCTGTTTTTTGAAGAACAGATCGCGCCA
>NZ_JBZXDO010000033.1:0-42725 GCF_058725505.1 Serratia sp. A07 | reverse complement strand
CGATGTCATTCCTTCGGCTGCGATTGATGTCATTATAGCTCAGCGAAATTTGGGGTTAACTGAACTGAAAGCGGCGGCGGAAAAACTCCACGCAGCACTCTCTATTTTGCGCGAGGCTGGCGGCCATAGCTATCAATTCGATGAATATGCAATTATTGAAAAACTTAAACGCAGCACAAATCTGAGCGATTTTAATCGCACAGCAGAAATCAACGTCGACCGCAGCATCTGGACGCGCCTGATGAATGAAACGGGGATGTTTACGCTGATGAGCCAAAAGCAGCGCGATAATTGGAATGAATCTCTGTATAGCGAGAAATGCCCCGCCGTGACGCTGGACAATGTACTGGCAACATTCGAGGCGTTAAATGCGACGAAAGCGCAAACGTTTGAGCAGGGTTTAATCGATGTGTTCCAACGGCTTTCGTGGGATTACAGGACGAATAACCCTTGCAGGCTTGGCAACAAAATCATAATCGACAGATTGGTTTCACGCTCCTACCGAGAAAGTTTTCGCGTTGAGGATCGAACAATTCAGGCGGTGGACGATCTGGCAAAAATATTTTTCATTCTGGATGGCAAAAGAGTGCCTGATATACGCGTCGGGGAGGGTGATCGATTTACAAACTTCTTTAACAGAGGGGAGGGGATCGGGCTGACATGTGAGTTAACCTATTTCACGATCAGAGCCTATGCCAAAGGAACGGGGCATATTGAGTTTAACCGGTTAGACCTGGTAGAGCGGATAAACGATATAATAGCGAAACGATTCCCGAATACTCTGCCGACCAGAGTATGAAATACAAGGCGGGGTTTCCCCGCCATTCCAAATGATTGCGGGCTGTTCCACTTTTTCCCCATTGAGGGGAAACGCGGAATTTCCCCCGCCCGCCCGTCAAAAACATAAATGTTTTTGACCCGTCCGCCCCCAGGGGCTCCCTTATTACCCTGACGTGTTCCACGTCAGATTGTGATTGATATACCATGCAGCAAACCTTATACACATCCCCACAGGCAATGTTATTTCACCTTGGCCCGGTGAAATAACCGCTCCCGTTCGTAACCGGTCAGGATAAACCGGTTACTCACTGGCTTTATTGCGTGTGGATATGTGCATAAGGAAAGTGTCATTTTTAAGGTTGGCCTTCCATGTTCCAGCGTGCTGAACCCATTACGTCAAAGACATGCTGATTAGCGAATGGCGGAAATTTTGCTCTCTTTGCTGCGGCCACTAACGCAGCACAATACTCAGCATCTCCGTCTTTTACTATTATGTTTTGCAGATCACCGTCAATGGTAAAGTCAATATGCATATTACAATGCTTGCCGTTCCATGAATGCTCGTTGATAAGAGCAGCGTCAATAGCTTTTTTAATACCAGCAGCCTGCTTACCAAAGATATCCTTGTCTGTGACTTTACCAGATTGATTATACGAGCATGAGTCTAATGCAGAGTTTTTGATACAATCAGTAGTTCTCAAAGGCTCACAGCCTGTTAGTATCAATGCTAATGTCATTAAACAAATTGACTCTGAAAGTTCTTTAAACTTCATAAATTAGTGCTTTGAAATGGATTGGTTGTTCTTACTGGCTTTTATCATCCGGTAAGTCTTTTCGATTTTGCTCGCATACGTGTAACGTCGTTGCGCCTGCTTTGGAGAGTCTTTGAACCCTGCATTATAAGCACCCACTGCCTGCCAGGTCGCTCCCCACTTCTTAAAGGCAATCGCAAGATAATAAGCACCAGTGTAGATGTTCATGCACGGGTCTTGCTTCAGGTGCCGTTCTGAAACACCTATCAATGAGAGTGAGTTAAAGTGCTGTGAGTCAATTTGCATTAACCCCACGCCGTAGCCTGTTGTAGGGTTTGGGCCGATAGCCACGGGATTAAAACGTGACTCGTTCCATGAGATGGCACGTAGAAGATCGGGATCGATGCGATAATCCCGACCTGCCATGTCAAAACAGTCAGCGATAGCGGCTGTTGAACTGAAGAGCATTAATGCTGCGATGAGGTTCTTCATGTTTTCCTTAAAATCCCTAGCCCTGGTGAAAATCTAGCCTTTTCGGGATCTCGAGTCAACAAATTCGCGCTCTTTTGGATAACATCATCACACCCCACGCAAAATTGTATTTTGCAGAATTATTATTTTAAAACAGTTGATTACGCGTTTTAAGTTATTGTTGTATTTTTACATGGCAAGAGATTAGAGTTGTAAAGGACTCTAACTAGAGTCGTTATTCGAGTTTATACACAACTCTATATAGAGTTATCACTAAATTTCATATAGATAAACAGACTCGACCCTAGAGGCGAGTTGTATGTTTTTGCTTTTATAGCTATCATTAGACTCGCAATTAGAGTCTGATTTGATTCGTGCATGCCAACTCAAAATACATACAGATTATCTGTCAGCTAATAATGTCATGGAGTAAAAATTATATGGCAAGAATTCAAGCATATGTCAGCAAGGAGGCGGTTGAAAAGATTCATGCAATTGTTGAACAGCGCCGTCAAGAAGGGGCTGCTGAAACTGAAGTAAGTACATCTAGTGTTATTTCTATGCTTCTTGAACTCGGTCTCAGAGTCTATGAGGCACAGATGGAAAGAAAAGATGACCCTTTTAATCAGACGGAGTTTAACAAAACTCTTTTGGAAAACGTATTGAAAACTCAACTTGCAATGGCAAAGGTTCTTGGTGCAAGTACTCTAGCTCCACATGTTGCAGATAAACCAAAACTTAATAACTATCAGCAGATCATTTCAGAAATAAACGAATCTGTTAATGATAAGTTAGAGAGATTTTTTATTGGTGTTGATTCAGATAGTACTAACGAATGAACTATCATCAATAACTTAATTACCTCATACCTCCTTTGGGAGTGAGGTAATTATGCTTGCTGATTTCTATTTGTTTAGACAGTCAATTATTTCAATTGCTAGTCGTTTGGCATCTTCAACTTTTTTAGCTAATTTCTTCTCTTCTATTACTGAACTGTAGAATTTATTTTTGGAGGGATTTGTTCTGTTTCTATGCATTTCAAGAAGATCTGTCGCTAAATCATCATCTATCGTATAGAAGTAATACTCTGGGTAATCCAATAAGTTGGCTATTTTTACTACTAAGCTGAAAGGTGGTTCTGTTCTGCCGACTTCGTAACTTGACAGTCTTGAGCTTGAATTGGCCCCTTGTATACCTACAAGTTCAGCTAACTGCTCCTGTGTATAACCACTTGATATTCTGGCATCTTTTAGTCTTTTTGGTATCATGGTCCCCTCCTTTATTATGATTTTACATAGTGTTAGGAGGTGAAAAATCCACATAATCAAGAACTGTTGATAATGTGTAGTTCATGCTGTGCTATGTTTATTTCATCATCTGATGTCTTTCATGTATCATCTTTTGACTAACCATCACTATTATTTGATCATGAGTATGCCATGAATAATACCGAGATAATAAAAAAGAATATAAATTACCTTCTTTCTTCGAGAAAGGAAACACAAGTTTCTTTGAGTGATGGTGCCGGTGTTAATCGAACTACTATATATAAGATCCTTGAAGGTAGGGTAGAGCGCGTTCAAGAAAATACTCTTCGAAAAGTAGCCGGATTCTTTGGTGTTTCATTTAAAGAAATTCAATCTGTTGATTTACAAGAAAAGGAGTTATCTAATAAGTTAGTAACCATCGATGGTAACATGAACCCGTTGGCGGTTCCGATTATTAAAGATACAACTATACTCTCAGCAGTAAATGCAAAAATTGGACGGTTAGTTATGTCGTCACCTATAACTTATTTCTTCGGTGAAGGTCCTAATGTAGTTGGAATACTTCTAACAAAAGAGATAAAAGGATACTATAATAAAGGTGATGTGATCATCGTTCGCCGTGAGGCTATCATTCATGAGGCAAATGTTCTTGTGGTTACTTCAAGCAAAAGTTTAAAGGTGATTGATGGTAGTTCGGCTCATTTAGTTGCTGAGGATGTTGTTGGTACAATAATCGAGGAAAGGTATGGAAGCGAATATAAAATATAAGCTAATTGGATTTGATATCCTCAATGGAAAAGCTAACGTTATGGTGTTGAACACTGGGCGGGTTATGTCAATGCCATACGAAAGACTACTATCTTCAGAGGTGATTGATGATTTTAACGCTAGAGAAGTGTCGGCGGTTTGTCGAAAAATATATAGCTCTGGTGAAAGTGTTAAAACTGAATATGAGTTTAAAGATAGAAATGAAAAGCAGTGGTTAACTTATGTTGCTTTTTGTTTGGTTATTAGTGTTTGTTATATATTTAGTAATATAGCTGCAGTCAAACCAGTTCACATACAATACTTTGATCTTATCATTACGCCTGGTACTTTTGTTTACCCGTTTACATTCTTAGTAGTAGATCTTCTGAATGAATTTTATGGATTTAGGCTGGCAAGAAAAGCCATCTATATGTGTGTTGTTGCTAATGCGGCAATATTAGGGTTGCTTTATGTTTCTCTGAAGTTACCTGTTATACCTGAATGGATATTCAATGGTCCATATAATAGCCTTATTAATCAAATACAATCAACATTTCTTGCATCAACTATAGCATTTCTTACCTCCGAGCTGGCTAATTCATATGTGCTTTGTAAAATCAAAGAACTGACTAATTCTCGCTACTTATATATAAGGATTCTGTCCAGTATATTCGTGGCCTCTGTTATAGATAGTGTTGTCTTTTGTTTCATAGCTTTCAGTGGTTTGATGACAAACGAACAAATAATAGGAATTATCGCCGTTCAAGTAATAATTAAGTTAGCGTATGCAATTGTTAATGTTTTTCCTGCGTATGGAGCAAGGTATCTATTTAATAAATACCTCACTCAAGAATAATATTTAATTAGTCATAAGGCCTGTTTTTTTTGCAGGCTTTTTTTTATTTCTTCTTTGTTTTGTACGTATTCATTAAACCCTCTCAATCGTAGAAAACATGCGTCGCATTTCCCACACCCAAAACTTTTAACTCCATTGTAACAAGTTAAAGTTTCATCTCTGATGAGTTCCAAACATCCCATATTGTCTGCTAATGCCCATGTTTCAGCTTTGTTTAATGACATTAGTGGCGTTACAAACTTGATATCTCTTCCTATTCCTAAACTTACTGCGTGGTTTAACGCTTTCACAAAAACATCACGGCAGTCCGGGTATCCTGAAAAATCAGTCTCACAAACACCTGTTATTACGTCTTTCGCATTTACTTGAAATGCATAGATGGCGGCAAGGGTAAGGAATACGATGTTTCTGCCAGGAACAAACGTTGATGGTATTCCATCCGAATCAGCATTTTTGTGCTCGGGCACTTCAATCTCATTTCTAGTCAAACTACTTATTGCTAACTCATTGATTACATTAACATCTAGAATTTTATGTGAGCTTACGTTTAGCTTCTTTGCAAGTTGCTCCGCTATTTTAATTTCTTCACTGTGGCGCTGGCCGTAGTCGAAGGTTAAACAGTGCACGGAGTCATACTCAGCGAGAGCCTTCACTAAGCATGTAGTCGAATCTTGACCTCCACTGAATACAACTACTGCTGTTTTTCCTGACATATAAACTCCTTATTATTCAATTCGATGAAATTAAAAAGCATCATATGGTGCGTTTTGTGTTGCTTTGTTGTTGGATGTATTCTACAGTTTCATTGTTTTAGTTCAATCAGTCAAACCATTGGTAGCTGTAGAAGGTCATCTCGTAGAGCAAATACATCACACTCACACCGCGAGATTAAGTTTTAATTTAATGATTTTTATTGTTTTTTTTGTGATTTGACTTCAAGTGGTTACATCAAAAACAGCTTATTTTTTATCAAAATATCTTTAATTTTCATAATGTAAGGGGGTGCTTCTAACTGTTCAAATAATCTCATTTCATACTAAGCCAAGGATGTTTCTCTATTGCATCCAAATATTTACCTCATTCAAGGATAATTTAAATGAATGCTTCATTAAGCGCTCAGGGCTCTTCTGTTGCCCAACGTCAGGGATTTTCACTTCGTAAGCTGTTTTCTCGGCAACGCGTCGTGAATTTCCTCAAGGTGATCCTGCCGTTTGCCGTACTGGCTTCGTTCTTCCCGGAAGTGGCTCTCGCCGCCGGCGGTAAGGACATGCTGCAATCCGGCGATGCCGATGTTAAGGCAACGGCAGGCTCCGGCTCCACCATGGTCAAATGGATCGTCCTGGTCGAAGTGCTGGTTGGTGCCGTGATGTATATGGCCACCAAGAACCTTAAATACCTCTCCGGCTTCATCGTGGTCTCTGTTCTGATCGCGGTGGGGATGAAAGTCGCCGGGTATTAATCGGGGGCGGTATGTCGGGAAACGATCTGAATAAATACCGTTTCCCGAAAACACTGAGAACACAAGACCGCTGGTTTGGGTTTTGTCTTGATGAATTAATCCCCGTGGCTATTACTGGCGGCTGGTTTATCTGGCAGCAGAAATATATCACGGGGATTATTTTGGCGGCGCTGGTGTTCTGGGCCATTCACAAAGCCAAAAAGGGGAAGGGCAGTAGCTGGCTGCGTGACCTTGCATATTGGTATTTACCGACCTCGCTCGGCAAAGGCGTCTACAAGGTGGTCCCTGAATCGTGTTTTCGGAAATGGATAAAATAGGCAGGCGATAATGGAACACTCAGCACGTCTCAACTCAAACCGTATTATTGCCATTGGCTTTATTGTCATGGCGCTGTTGATTGCTGCGCTGACGGTGGCCGTCATTATCATGGCTATCAACAACTATCGCCTGCAGAACGAAAAACAGGTGGTGGCAGTCCCCATGTTGTTCAAGGCGCCGTTCGGCGTCTCACAAAACAGCGCTGATGCATCGTATCTCGAGCAAATGGCGCTCTCCTTTGTCGCGTTACGTCTCAATGTGACCCCTGAGACGGTCAACGCCTCACATTCCACCCTGCTCATGATGGTCAAGCCGGCGGCGCAAAACGCTCTCAAAATCGTCCTGGCCGAAGAAGCCAACCGTATCCGAGCCAGCAACGTCAATGCGGCTTTCTTCCAGACCAGCGTGAAAGTCTACCCCGCCCAGGGGCGTGTTGATATTCGCGGTGAGCTGCGTACCTGGATCGGTGACAGCGCCCCGGAAAAAGCCCTCAAGCATTACTCCCTTTATATCGATCGCAGCGAGGGTGTGACCTGGCTGGCCAAGTTCGTCGAGGTAAACGATGAAAACTAAACGTCGCTATGCGCTGATGGCTGTCGCTCTGACGGCCTGCTTCGGTGCCCAGGCCGGCACGGTGGATGCGCCGGTCACTATCCCGCTGCAGAACGGCAGTCAGGCACATGTTTCACTCAGCAACAGCGAACCCAACCTGTTCAACGTCCCCGGCGATCGCGTGACGTTCGTCAGCGGCGTGGATGAAAGCCTGGTGAATTATGAGCCGGCGGCCAACGGGGGGCTGGTGCTGAGTACGCTCAATAAAAAACCGTTCAGTTTTGTTATCGAAACCGAGCGGGGTATGAACTATTCCATTCGCGCCGTACCGCGTGCCGGTGTCGGCCGCACGTTCTCACTGGTGGGGGAGAGCCAGGGCGTTTCTGTTGCCGCCAAAGGCTGGGAAGAGGGGCAGCCCTACGAGTCCATGCTGGTCTCGCTCAACAAGTCATTGATGGAGGGCCGGTTGCCGTCCGGCTATGGGCAGATGCCGGTCACGCGGGAAGCGCTGTCCGCGCCTTACGGTTTGCGTGCGCAGGCGCAGCAGGTCTGGACAGGGCATCACCTGAAGGTGGTTCGCTTTGAGGTCAGCAATCCGGGCAGCGCCAGCCAGTGGGTCAACGAACACGACTTCTGGCAACGGGGTGTGCGGGCGGTGATGTTCGCTACGCCTACCCGGCAGATTATCGGCGGCGGTCGCATGAGCGTGTGGATCACCTTGTCCGAGGGAGGCCGCTGATGGCGAACATCAATGTGCTGGTCAAGCGCAAGCAATATCTCTGGCTGGGCGCGGTCGCGCTGGCGGTCGCCGCGGCCATCGGCGGCGGTTACTACTTCTCGCAGGATGCGGAGCTGGAGACACAGCAACTTGCCGAACCGGCTCCCGACCTGACCGGGGTGGTCGACAATACCTTTGACGATCGCGTGCAGCAGCATGCCATCACCCAGACGCAGGCCGCGCAGGCCGAGATCAACAAGCAGTTTACCGCCCTGCGTCAGGAAATCGACCTGCTGAACAAATCGCGTCTGGAAGATCAGAAACGCATGCAGGTGCTGGAAGACGAAAACAACAAGCTTAAACAGTTTGGCGGACCAGGGGCGCAAACAACACCAGGGAACCCGGCCCCCGGTTCCGCCGCCTCCTTACCGCCGCTGGTTAACGGCGTGACGCCCGAGGGCGAGCCGATGCCGACACAGTTCCCGCCGGCAGCGGGCGGCGCGGTTCCGCCGCCGACGGCGTTCTATCCGGGCAAGGGCGTCACACCGCCACCGAGCGTTGACTACAAGCCTATCCCGGTGCCCGGCCGTCTCTATCGCAAGTCACTGGTGCCGCCGGAGACCGGCCCCCGGAAAAAGAAGTACCCCTACATTCCGACCGGCAGCTTCGCCAAATCCATCCTGATTGAGGGAGCGGATGCCAACGCCTCGGTGACCGGGAACACGGCCACGGTGCCGATGCAGGTACGGGTGACCGGCCGGATCGAGATGCCGAACAGCAAGACCTATGACGCCACCGGCTGTTTTATCAGCATGGAGGCCTATGGCGACGTCTCCAGCGAACGCGCCATCGTGCGCACCCGCAAAATCAGCTGCATTCGCGGTGACGACATTATCGATCAGGACATCGACGGCCACGTTTCCTTTATGGGCAAGAACGGTGTCAAGGGCGAGGTGGTGATGCGCAACGGCAAGATCCTCGGCTTTGCCTGGGGCGCCGGGTTCCTTGACGGGTTGGGCGAGGGTGCCGGCCGGGCGGCGCAGCCGACCGTTGGTCTTGGGGCAACGGCCAGCATGGGCGCCGGCGATATTGCCAAATCGGCCATCGGCGGGGGGGCCAGCAAAGCCGCCTCGACGCTCAGCGACTACTACATCAAGCGGGCTGAGCAGTATCACCCGGTGATTCCGATCGGCGCCGGTAACGAAGTTACGGTGGTGTTCCAGGAAGGCTTCCAGATGAAAACCATCGAGGAAGTGGCGGCGGAAAAAGAGAGCCGTCAGCAGGGGCAGACCGAAGGGAGCGACCAGCCCAAATCCGGGCAGAGCCTGAACGGGTTCAACACCGATCAGATGCTGAACCACCTCGGCAAGCTTGATCCGGCTCAGTTCGGAATCGGTAAAGGGAGTGGCCAGTGATGGACATTAAAGAGCAGAAGTCCACGTTGAAGGCGTTATTGCATCTGTCAGAAGTTTATTCGCGGTTTGGAAACATTCCACATTTCAGCGTCGTGGGCTGGTTGGTGATGGGGGCTGTCATCGCGGTGGTGGAGTGGTTTTGGTTTTCATTGGGCGGTGGGTTGCTCTCTGGGATGCTGATATTTGCTCTGATTTTAATTGTGCATTGGGAGCTTACCCGGCTCACCCGCTCCTCTGTCTTGCAGGAAATATCGCGGTTGTTGGCGCGTTATCCAGCCCGGCTGCAATACGAATACCAGTCGTTACTCCGGGATATTGGCGCAGGGACGCCAGTACTTCCAGCGGCGATAAGCGGCTTTCACGACAGAGTCCTTATCCAAATATGGGGTTGTAAGTTGAGAGACTGGGCTTATGAGGAATATGCCCTTCTGGGACATGGATGCACGCAGAACTCACATGACGCTGTGGGGCAGTCAAATGAGGCTCATGCCGATGCCGCAAACCCGCTTCTTGAGAATACCCACCACAAGGTGGTGGCGTTCCGCAAACCCGGCTCCGTTCAACAGGAAGATGAAGATAAGGAGACAGACCAATGAATAACAACGACAAACCCACTATCTGGTATTTCGATGACTTTCCCTTCATGGGTGTCGCTTCTGCAGAAATCGGGAACCGTGTCGTCTGCGGCCGAACCGGTGCGGGGAAAACGACGCTGATGCAGTCCATCGTGGATAAATACAGCGCGGATGCCGTGCGGCAGGGCATTTCTATTGCACCGACACCGCCTTCTGAGGATGAGGCCAAATCATGACCGAACGAAAAATGACGGGGCTATATGTCTTTTTATTGCTGGCCTGGTGGGGCGGCTGGCTTGCGCTCGATATGTGGCGCATTGAGCACCTGCTGACAGATGCCGACAAGTGGGCCGGCTTTCGGCGTGACATTCTCTGGTGTGCGGGGTCGGCGGCGCTCTCTTTATTTTTCTTAATGACGGGTACCAACAAAAAATCATCTGCTTACGCACTGTCGGTATGCCTGGCACTGATAGTGCCCATCTCAGTCGCAATCGTTGCCGGGAGCTCTTTCATTCACTGGGGATTTGATGTCCCGATGTTCTTGATGATGCATACGTGCGCCGGATGGGTAATGACCCTCGTTGTACCGTTAATGACTTTTTTCTCGGCCAGGTTTTAAGGAGACTTTATGAAAACGCACATCATGAAATCACTGCTTTTACTCCCCGCCCTGGGTGGCGTGCTGCTGCTGGCCGGTTGTGCCGGCGTCAGCAGCGAGTTCGGCTGTAACGCCACCACCTCTGACAGCTGCATGACCATGGAGCAGGCCAACGAGAAAGCCAAGTCGCTGGAAGAGGGCAGCGAAGCAAAGCCGGCTGCGGCCGCATTGCCTCGCCTGGCTGACGGCGACTTTGCGGCTGTGGGGCGAGATACCGGCCCCGTTCCTGTATCAGTCGGCAGCACTTCCCGTTTGTTGCCTCGTCAGAGGGCCGCATCCCCGGCGCCGGTGGTTCCGGCGTATCCGGCGATTGCGGCGCCGTCCGCCATCGTGACGACCGTCAGTACCTGCACGTTGCCGCGCTGTGCCGGTGTCGGCAGCACCCGACCGGCACGTCAGGCTGAACAGACCGCACAGTTGTGGATTGCACCCTGGATTGACAGTCAGGACGTCTATCACCAACCGGGCAAGGTGCTGTTCGTGGTTAAACCCGCCGTCTGGGGGCAGCCCCAGTCCGTGTACTGACAGGGAGCCGTAAATGAATTTGCTCGACAAGGTCACCCATACCGCCAACAGCCTGCTGTCGGCGCTGAAGATGCCGGATGAAGCTTCTGCCGCCAACAAGGTGTTGGGTGACATGAACTTTCCCCAGCTGAGCAGCGTGCTGCCCTATCGCGACTACGACGAAGAGAGCGGGCTGTTCATCAATGCCGGCTCCATCGGCTTTGTGCTGGAAGCGCTGCCGCTGGCCGGCGCCAACGAGCAGGTGGTTCTGACGCTCGAAAGTCTGCTGCGCACCAAGTTGCCGCGTGGGATCGCGCTGTCTGTTCACCTGATGGCCAGCAAGCGCGTCGGCGATTTGGTGGAGTCCGGCCTGCGTGACTTCTCCTGGTCGGGCAAGGACGCGGATAAATTCAACGCCATCACACGTGCCTACTACCTGATGGCGGCGGCAGACCGGTTTTCTCTGCCACCGGGCGTCGATATGCCGCTGACGCTGCGCAACTACCGAGTGTTCATCTCCTACTGCGTCAAGAGCAAGCGCCACAACAAGGCGCTCATCACCGAGCTGGAGAACCTGGTCAAGGTGCTGCGTGCGTCGCTGATGGGGGCAAAAATCCCGACCCAGTCGCTGAACGCCGCGGACTTTATCAACGTCGTGGGTGAAATCATCAACCACGATCCGAACCAGCTGTACAACAAGCCGCGCAAACTCGACCCGCTGAAAGACCTGAACTTCCAGTGCATCGACAACGGATTTGGCATGGACGTGTATCCTGACTGCGTCAAAATCAACCTGCGTGATGCCGGCAGCAAGAAAGGCAGCGTGGCGCGGGTGATGAATTTCCAGCTCGAGCAGAACCCGGAGATGGCCTTCCTGTGGAACACCGCCGACAACTACGGCAACCTGCTGTATCCCGAACTGTCGATCGCCACGCCGTTCATTATTACGCTGACGCTGGTCGTTGAAGAGCAGACCAAAACCTCTTTCGAGGCGAACCGCAAGTACATCGATCTGGAGAAAAAATCCCGCACTTCCTACGCCAAGTTCTTCCCCGGCACGCTGGAGGAGATGAAGGAGTGGGGCGATCTGCGCCAGAGTCTGGCGTCCAACCAGACGGCGATCGTTTCCTTCTTCTATAACGTGACGGTGTTTTGCGAAGACAACGACAGCGTGGCGCTGCGCTGTGAACAGGACGTCATCAACAGCTACCGCAAGAACGGTTTCGACCTGATATCGCCGCGCTTCAAGCAGCACTGGAATTTCCTGGCCTGCCTGCCGTTTATGGCCGAACACGGCGTCTTCCAGGATTTGGCGATGCACGGTGCGGTGCATCGCGCCAAGACCCTGAACGTGGTCAACCTGATGCCGATCGTCGCCGACAACCGTCTGGCGCCGTCCGGCCTGCTGGCGCCCACCTACCGCAACCAGCTGGCGTTTATCGACATCTACTCCGAGGTGATGCGCAACACCAACTACAACATGGCGGTGGCCGGGACGTCAGGCGCGGGTAAAACCGGCCTGATCCAGCCGATGCTGCGCAGCGTGCTGGATACCGGTGGTGCCGCCTGGGTGTTCGACATGGGCGATGGTTACAAGAGCCTGTGCGAAAACATGGGCGGGGTTTACATCGACGCACAGACGCTGAAGTTCAACCCGTTCGCCAACGTGAAGGACATCAACCTGTCGGCGACGCAGATCGCCAACCTGATTTCGGTGATGGCCAGCCCCGACGGCAACCTGGACGAAGTTCATGAGAGCTTGCTGGAGATGGCGGTGAAGGCAGCCTGGCTGAGCAAGCAAAAGAATGCCCGTATCGATGATGTGCGTGACTTTCTGCGCGACGCGATGGATGAGGAGGTCTATCGCGATTCGCCGACCATCCGCAACCGCCTGCATGAAATGACCATCCTGCTGGATAAATACTGCTCCGACGGCACCTATGGTGAGTTCTTCAACTCCGACGAACCGTCGCTGCGCGATGACGTCAACATGGTGGTGCTGGAGATGGGCGGCCTGAAAAACCGCCCTGATCTGCTGGTTGCGGTGATGTTCTCGCTGATGATCTACATCGAGGGGCGGATGTACCAGACATCGCGTCAGAGCAAGAAGCTGTGCGTTATCGACGAGGGCTGGAAGCTGCTCAACTTCAAGAACGCCAAAGCGGGCGAGTTTATCGAAGAGGGTTACCGTACCGCGCGCCGTCACCGCGGGGCGTACATCACCATTACCCAGAATATCAAGGACTTTGACTCGGACACCGCCAGCTCGGCCGCGAAAGCCGCCTGGGGCAACTCCTCCTACAAGATCATCCTGATGCAGGACGCCTCCGAGTTCAAAACCTATCTGCAGAAAAACCCGGACAATTTCACTCAGCTGCAGCAGGACATGATCGGGAAGTTCGAGTCGGCCAAAGACCAGTGGTTCAGCTCCTTCATGCTGATGGTCTCCGGCAAGGTCAGCTGGCACCGCCTGTTTGTCGATCCGCTGAGCCGCGCAATGTACTCCTCCCAGGGCCAGGACTTCGAGTTCATGCAGGCCCGGCGCGAACAGGGGGTATCGGTGCATGACGCCGTGTATGAGCTGGCGCACCGCAACTTTGGCGAGGAGATGGCGCGCATCGAGCGCTGGGTGGAAGAAAACTACACAGGGAGGGCGGCCGCATGACACTGCCTGCCATTATCACGCCGCCAAACAGCCCGGCACAGAAACGCGCCATTGCGCTGTGGGGTACGGTCTGCGTACTGATTGCCGTTCTGCTCAGCGTGGGGGCCACGCTGTGGCTGCTGCAGCGTCAGCCGGCGATCGTCACCTTCGACATGAAACAGACTATGGAGGCGTTCTACGAGAGCGCCGCCAAGCAATCCCTGCCGCCGGAGCGCAGCAAGCTGCTGGCCGAACGGTTTACCGGCGCGCTGCAAACCAGCATCACGCAATACCAGCAGCGCAACAACGTGATCATCCTGGTCTCGCCGGCGGTAGTGGGCGGTGCCAGGGACGTGACGCGCGAGCTGCAGCGGGATATTGCTGCCCGAATGCAGCGAGGCAATACCGTCAGTGTTGATAAGGATAATCAGCCATGAATCGAAATACCCGAGATATTATGAAAAAGCGTCGAAATCGCATAAATACGGTGTTTTTTCTGGCTGCTATTGCTCTCTTCCCTGTGACTGCCGCCATTGTTGCCCTTCAATTCTTACCGGCGAAGAACAAGCAGCCAGCGGCCGCGACGTCGACGCCCCCCCAAGTTCACTGGGAGACACCTCGACTGCGTGGCATCGATTATCCGCCGACGTTACCGTCCGTTAACGCCTTACCCGAGCCGAGTCCAGCGTTTACTCCGGCGCAGCAGGAGGCCATCGGCCCGCTTGCCCGCGACTATCTGCTGGCGCACCCGGACATCCTGCTGCAGATGAGCGAGAAGCTGGAGGCGCAGCAACAGACCGCGGCCAATCGCACGGTGCAAACCGCGTTGACCACGCAGCCGGAACTGCAGGCGACGTTATTGCGCGATCCGGCGACGCCGGTTGTGCATCCTGACGGCGGCGTGACTGTGGTGCAGTTCTTCGATTATCAGTGCATCTGGTGCGCGCGTATGGCGCCGGTGGTGGCTGACTTTGTGCGTGACAATCCCGATGTACGCTTTGTTTTCAAGGAGTTCCCCATTTTTGGCAGCCGCTGGCCGATGTCGGTGCAGGCAGCACGTACCGGCCTGACGCTGTGGCAACTCAAGGGCGGTGAGGCCTATCTGGCCTACCACAATGCGGTCTTTGCCTCCGGTGAGAACGAAGGGCGGTTGTCGCAACCCACGCTTAATGCGGCACTCCTGGCGGCCGGCGCCGCGCCGATGACCGTACTGCCCGAGACGGAGAAAACGCTGCTGGCCACGCGTGAACTGGCCCAGCAGCTGAACATCAGCGGCACCCCCGCCTTTATCGTTATGCCGACCCGTGATGCGCGGGCGGATCAGGTGACGCCGCTGTACGGCGCCGTCGATGTGAAGGCGCTGCAGGCCGCTGTTGCGCAGGCAAAACAAGTGGATATTCCCTCACAGGCGGTGCCGCATGGCTAAATTGACCAAAGCACAACGCGCGGTATTGCGTGAGAAGTTTGGCGGCCGATGCGCCTACTGCGGTTGTGAACTGCCGGAGAAAGGCTGGCATGCCGATCACCTCGAGCCGGTGATGCGAGAATCCGAGCAGGACATGGCTGCCGCCGAAAAGGGTCTGTTCAAACTGAAAGCGACCGGCAAGGTTTTGCATGAAAGCCGCGATGCAATCGAGAACCTCAACCCGGCGTGCGCCCCGTGCAACCTGTTCAAAACGACTTTCAGCCTCGAGACGTTCCGCGAGCAGATAGCGGCGCAAGCTGAACGCGCGCGGGCTTACAGCGTCAATTTCCGCACTGCCGAGCGCTTCGGGTTGATTGAAGTCAAACCCGCGCCCGTCGTGTTTTGGTTCGAACGGTATCAGGAGGCAGAGCGTGGCTAAGCCTTTACGTAAAAGCCTGCTGATAGCGGTGCTCGGACTTTCTCAGCTTACGAGCATGGCGGTGGCCAAAGACTTCGGCACCTGGGGCGACCTGTACCCGGTGGCCGAGCCGGACATGCTGCAGACCATTCACGAACGGCTGACCGAATTGCAGCGCAGCGGCCGTTGGGATGAGGAAATGACGGCGTTCAAAGAGCGCACCGTGAAGCACAGCCAGCGGCCTGAGCCGGTCGCCGGCATCGGAAAAACCGAGCGCTATGCCGAACGCTTCTTCGACCCGAGCGTGCAGCTCTCTTCTGACCTGAAAGACGACAAGGGGCGAGTCTTTGCCCGCAAGGGCGACGTTATCAACCCGCTGACCACCGTGCCGTTCGCGCAGACGCTGTATTTCATCGACGGTGACGATCCGCAGCAGGTTGCCTGGATGAAGGCGCAGCAGCCGGAGACCCTGATGGTGAAGGTTATTCTGGTCAACGGCGACATTCCCAAGACATCTGCCGCGCTCGACAGCCGTATCTACTTCGACCAGGGCGGGGCGCTGTCGCGCCGGTTCGGGCTGACGACGGTGCCGGCGCGCATCACGGCGGCGCCGAGCGGCCTGCGGCTGCGTATCGAATCCATTCCTGCCGCCGGCAGCGCGAACTGAAGGGGACCAGTATGTTTGTGACACGTAAACGTTTTATTGCGACCGAGAATCAGCTGCAGAGCTGTCGCCAATTGCTGGCCGCGCGCCACGGCGAGTTGATGGCCATCCGCCAGGCGGCGTCGGCAAAGGGTGGGATCTACAAATGCATTCTCGAGTGCCGTGAGGTAGCCCACGAGCTGCGTGAACAGCTGCCTGCCGATCGGGAAGGTCGCACCCCTTATTTGTTCGACAAGCTGGCGCTTATCGACAGTCTGCTGAGCACCCTGGCGGCGTTATTACCGCCGCAGGATGAGGCACGTCCCACCGCCCGGTTGGTTGCCGCCGGTGATGTGCAAGAGATTTACCGGGGAACGCAGTGGGCGGCGCATTGCCAGGAGCGTCGCGCATGACCCGGTGCTGGCTCTCGGCATTGCTGGTCGTGGCAGGCCTGTTTTCGGCACCGTCACAGGCGGCGGATGCGGCCTGTCAGGGGCGCTTTGTTAACCCGATCACCGATATCTGCTGGCGCTGCATCTTCCCGCTCTCGATTGGGAGCATTCCGGTCGGGAAAGGGGATTTGCCGGATACCAGCAATCCGGGCAGCCCTATCCAGTTCTGCCCCATGCCGCCGCCGATTTTTCAGCGTATCGGGATGGCGATGGGGTACTGGGAGCCGATGGCCATGACTGACGTGACCCGTTCGCCGGGCTGCATGGTCAACCTGGGCGGTTTCAGCATCAACCTCGGCAAGATTGGCACCGGCACCGGCGGCAGCAGTGGCAAGGGGGACGTGACCACCGCGTTCTATCACGTCCACTGGTACAAGTATCCGCTGACCTACTGGCTGAACATCATCACCTCCGCGGGCTGCCTGCAGGGTGGGGACATGGATATCGCCTACCTGTCGGAAATCGATCCGACCTGGGTCGACAGCAGCCTGACCACCATTCTCAACCCGGAGGCGGTGGTCTTTGCCAATCCGCTGGCGCAGGGCGCCTGCGCGGCCGACGCCATTGCCAGCGGCTTCCATCTGCCGCTCGACGCATTGTTCTGGTGCGCCGGCAGTCAGGGGTCGATGTATCCGTTCAACGGTTGGGTGGCCAAGGAAATCAGTCCGCTGCAGTCGTCGGTGCTGGTCTCGGAAAAGATGGCGTTCAAGCTGCACCGCCAGGGGCAAATCATGGAGTCCATCGGCAAAGACCGGGCGGTCTGCTTCGAGTACCCATCGCCGATCATGCCGAAGGAGCGCTGGCGTTATCAGATGGTGAACATGTACCCGGACAGCGCCCGCTGTCACCCGATGGGGCGCAGCGTGATGCGCTGGGAGGTGGGCCACAACTCGCCGGCCAGCAAGAAGAACTTCGGCTACGTCATGTGGCGCAAGCGCAACTGCGTCTTTTTATAAGGAGAAGGTCATGACGACATACAGCAAGGCGACAGGGCTGCTGACAGTGCTCCTGACCGGGGCAACCGTACCGATGATCGCTGTCGGGCAAACGGCGGCAGATCCTGTTGCTACCGCACAGCAGCAGGCGACCGTCCAGGTGGACAGCAACCGGGCATGGCTGCGCGAGCAGGAAAAGCGCTCGGCTGACTTGCACCAAAACACCCCGGTGCCGGAGTTCCTGCGTAATCAACCGCCGCGTTCGCTGGCCCAGGACGACCAGTCCTTTATTGACCAGCTGGCAGCGAAACAGCGTCAGGACGCCGCCGAGCAACCGGCCGAAGGGGCGCTGTACTTCGTGTCCTTCGCTATTCCCGAGGAGGGAATGCGCCGCATGCTGCAAGAGGCGCGTCGCTTCGGCATTCCAGCTACGTTGCGCGGCATGGTGAATGGCGACATGCGCGAAACGGTGCAGCGGGTGCAAAAACTGGTGGAAGCGGGCGGCATCGACGGCGTGCAAATCGACCCGCAGCCCTACAGCCAGTTCGGCATCACCGCCGTGCCAGCGTTGGTCGTGCGCTGCGCGGCCGGCTTCGATGTGGTGCGCGGCAACCTGCTGATGGCGCAGGCGCTGAAGAAGGTCGCCAAGGACGGCGACTGCGCCGCCACGGCTCAGGCGCTGCTGGACAAGGAGAGCGGAAAATGACCCACCTGGTGAAATCTCTGCCCGGTCTGCTGGCGACACATGCCCTGGTGCTGGGGACGTTTATCTTCGCCACCGGCGATTGCCGGGCGGAAGGTGATGACGTGTTCCAGACCGGCAGCGAGTTTGCCAAACAGGTCGCCGGTCAGGGCACAGGGACGCTGCAGAACACCAACCCGGCCAACGTGCTGCCGAACTACACCGATAACCCGAAAGAAAAAGGCTATTACGGTGGCGTCACAGCCGGGGATGCCAACAATCTCAAGACCGACGGCGGCACGGCCTGGGGCCAGACCGAGGTCGGGCAGGCGGTGACCGATTCGGTGCTCAAGAACCCCAAGGAGCCGATTTCACACGATGCGCCCTTTATCCAGGCCGGCAAGGAGATTGAAGGCAAGGCCGAGAGCATCGTCGGCAAGACCGGCCCGGACTGCAAGGCCGAGCAGGTAACCCGCAGTGAGTTCACCCGGCACGTGTGCGAGCGTGATACGGCGGTGATGCGTACCTGCGAGCGCGCCACCGACATCGGTGGCCACTATGAGACCCGCTATGAAGACCGTAACGCACACATCGATAAATCGATGATCCGTTGGTGGAAAGAAGGCAACCGCATTCACGGCACCTTTACCGCACCGTTTACCGGCAAGCTCACTACGGGGTCGATATACCTCGAGCTGCAGGACGATCTGCACAGCTATGGCGTGCCGCTGGCCTTTTCACTGCTGGGGAATGAGGTGCGCTATGGCCGTCAGGACTGGGGCAGCCGGCCGCTGAACGTCGGTAACGTCACGCTCACGCAGGGGCAGCAGGTCGATATATTCCTCACCATGGACCCTGGTGGCCACCTGGATACCTTTCTGGATGCGATGGTCAGGCAGCTGAGCGGCGGCGGGGGCGGCTCGCCGATGGTGTTCTACGTGAAGTTCGACGGCAGTTCGTCGGTGCAGGTCTGGGTGCCGACCACGTCGACGCCGGCCGACTGTCCACTGGCGCAGGAGGCCGGGGCGGTGAAGGTCAATACCGTTTGCAGTGAGCCGGGCGGCGAGAGAACCGTTACGGTCAACGGCCAGACCTACCCGGTGTGGGCCAGCTGCTGGCGCTTTACCGACACCTATCGGCTGCAGGAGGCCGGCCAGGGCAGCTGCGAAGCCTATGCCAACAATCCGGCCTGCACTATCGCCACGCACGGCTGTGCCTTCTCCGATGAGTATGGCCAGTGCCTGCACGAGAACGTGACCTACTCCTGCGAAACCCGCACCACCGGGAATGTGATGTTGTGCGGCGGCCAAATGTACTGCCTGGACGGGGAGTGCGACAAGGCGCAAAAGGGCACCCAGGGTAACGATTTTGCGCACGCCGTTTCCGAACTGGCCGCGGTGGCGGCCGCCGGCAAGGACGTGGCGGCGCTGAACGGTATCGATGTGCGCGCCTTCACCGGCAAGGGGCAGTCCTGCCGCAAGGCGTTTGCCGGCTTTAGCGACTGCTGCAAGGACTCCGGGTGGGGTAACAGCGTCGGGCTGGCGCACTGCGACAGCGAAGAGAAGGCGCTGGGCAAGGCGAAAGAGAACAAATTGACCGTCAGCGTCGGCGAATACTGCAGCAAGAAAGTGCTGGGTGTCTGCCTGCAGAAGAAGCGCAGCTACTGCCAGTTCGACAGCAAGCTGGCGCAGATTGTTCAGCAGCAGGGGCGCGCGTGGCAGCTGGGTATCGGCTTTGGCGACGCAAAATCACCGGACTGCCGGGGTATTACCGTAGATGAGTTGCAGCGCATCAACTTCGACCAGCTGGACTTCGCCAATTTCTATGAAGACCTGATGAAGAACCAGAAGGTGCCAGAAGACGCGGCCCTGCTGGAAAAGGTGAAGAAGCAAATTGCAGATCGCATGACGGAGGCAGCCAAGTGAAAACGCGCGGGACTTCAAATTTCAATTTGGCGGCACGCGGGTTGGCCAACCGCAGGGCGGCAGCGTTGTTGGGTCTGAGCCTGCTGGGCGCGGCGTTGAGCGCGCAGGCCGGCGGCTGGCAGTGGTATGAGCGGGAGGCCAAACCCGCTGACGAGGATATGCCACCGCAGGCTGCAGCCCCGGCCGCTCCGGCCGGCGCACTGCAAAAACTGCAGCTGCTGCAGCAGTCGCTCAAGGAGCGGCTGGCAGACGCCATCCTGTACCCCAGCACCGAGAACTTCGTGAAGTTCTTCCAGATGCAAAACTACTTCACCCAGCAGGCGGGGCTGTTTGAGCGCTCTGCGCAGCGCGCGTTTTTAGCGCACCCTGAGCTGGATTACAACCTGAAGCACAGCCACTACAACGGCACGGTGAAAAGCCAGCTGGCCGCCGATTTTGCCGCGCAGCGCGAGGCCATCGGCAAAATGGCGCAGCAGTACGGGCTGATGCTGTTCTATCGCGGCGCCGAGCCGATCGACGGTCAGCTGGTGAGCGTGGTGAAGGGCTTTCGGGACAGCTACGGGCTGTCGGTGGTGCCGGTGACTATCGACGGGGTGGTCAACCCTGCGATGCCGGAGAGCCGGCGCGATGCGGGACAGTCACAACGGCTGGGCATCCGCCACTTCCCGGCACTGGTGCTGGTTGACCCGCGCAGCGGCGCGGTCAAGCCGCTGGCCTATGGCTTTATCAGCCAGGACGATTTGGCCAAACAGTTCCTGAACGTCTTTACCGACTTCAAACCCAATTATTAAGGAGCGTTGAATGCGTAAATTTAAATTCCCTGACATCGACGCGACCGGCGGTTGGGTCGCGGCCTTCGGGATCTGGTTCCATATCGTCGCCGGCCTGGTGCACCGGGCGCCGGACATGGCGGTGACGCTGGCCGAGTTTATCGCGCTCACCCTGACGGTGTGCGGCGGCTACAAAATTCTCGATGAGCTGGCGCGCGTCCCCAAACGCCAGCGCGAGGAGGCGGAAAAACAGGCCTATATCGCGGCACATCGTGAACAGTCGCCGTCGCCGGCGACCACAGACGAACAGCACGGGGCCGGGGAGGTGCAGAATGCGGATCGTTAACATCGCCTGGCTGGCGCTGCTGTTAACCGGGCTGGCACATGGCTCCACGATTGATGAGATAGCGGCGCTGCAGAAAAACGCCGGCGTCAATCTGGCGCAATCAGCGACGTCCGTCCCCGCTCCGCGGCCGGCTGCAGCGCCACGCTGGTTTACGCTCAGCAACGGCGCGCGCGTCAACCTCAATGACTGGAAGGTGGTGCTGTTTATGCAGGGGCATTGCCCGTACTGCCACCAGTTTGATCCGCTGCTGAAATCGCTGTCGGAGCGGGTCGGCTTTTCCGTGTTCGCCTACACCTTCGACGGCCAGGGCGATGCCACGTTTCCGGAGGCCATCCCGGCGCCGCCGGAGGTGATGCGCACCTTCTTCCCCGGCCTGCCGGTGGCCTCGCCGACAACGTTTTTGGTGAACGTCAATACGCTGGCGACCTACCCGATGATCCAGGGGGCCAGCGACGAGCGCGGCTTTATGGCGCGTCTGGATACCGTGTTACAGGAAGCGACATTAAGAGGAGACCATCGTGAATAAATCAGAGCGTCACATCATTACTGTTGAGCAGGGCGCAGTGTCTCCCGAACAGCGTATTGCCAGCGCGCGTGCGGAATACAAGCGCGAGAGCGCGCGGCTTATGATTTTTCTTCATCTGACGGTGCTGTTTTTTGTGGCGGCCGTCGCGCTCTGGATGGTCAGCCACTGGTGGTTTGGGCATGCATTTGTCAAAGAGTACGCTGCGGACACTCGTGAGTTTCATATGATGACTATGTGGAACGTACTGATGTACTTCATGCCTGGCATGTTTGCCGCGCTGTCCGCCGGGTGCCTCGCGGTCGCACTGGTCTTTGAGAGTCTGGGGCTGTTTAGCCTTTATACCACCCTGCTGTGGCAAAAGTGCTGCATGTACCGCCAGTCTCGCCTGCGCCGGGAGGGTGTATGAAGTTACGTGCTCTCTTTATCGGCCTTACACTGGGGCTGGTGACCGTTGCACCGGCCGTGGCCGACATGAACAGTGACATGAACCAGTTTTTTGACAAGCTGGGGTTTGCGTCCAACACCACGGCACCGGCGGTCTGGCAGGGGCAGGCGGCCGGGTATATCTCGGGCGGGTCGATTTACGCCCGCACCGGCGTGAAGCAAATACAGCTGATCTCGATGTCGTTGCCGGATATCAATGCCGGCTGCGGCGGCATCGATGCGTACCTGGGCGCGTTCAGCTTTATCAACGGCGAGCAGCTGCAGCGCTTCACCAAACAGATCATGTCCAACGCCGCCGGCTACTTCTTCGATCTGGCCTTGCAGACCACCGTGCCGGAGCTGAAAGACGCCAAAGACTTCATCCAGAAAATGGCCAGCGACATCAACAGCATGAACATGAGCAGCTGCCAGGCGGCGCAGGGCATTGTCGGCGGGCTGTTCCCGCGCACGCAGGTCTCTCAGCAGAAGGTCTGCCAGGACATTGCCGGCGAATCCAACATTTTCGCCGACTGGGCTGCCTCGCGGCAGGGCTGCACGGTGGGGGGCAAAGGTGACTCGGTGCGTGACCGGGCAGGAGAGAAGGATAAGGAGCGTATCTCCAAGAACATCAACATCATGTGGGATGCGTTATCCAAAAACAGGATGTTCGACGGCAACAAGGAGCTGAAGGAGTTCGTGATGACGCTGACCGGCTCGCTGGTGTTCGGCCCCAACGGGGAAATCACGCCGCTGCCGCCACGCACTACCGATCAGAGCATTATCAAGGCGCTGATGGAAGGCGGCGCGGCCCGCGTTTATCACTGCAACGACAGCGACAAGTGCCTGAAGGTGGTGGCCGACAGCACCACGACGATAAGTCCGGACAATGCCCTGAAAGGGCAAATCAAAAAAATGCTGTTCAGCATCGAGAGCAAGGCGCGCAACGACGAGCGGCTGACGGATGCGGAGAAAGGCCTGATTTCCAGCACGCATGTGCCGTTGCTGACTTACCTGACCGACCCGCAAATGCTCGGCGTGTCCAGCGCGATGGTGCACCAACTGGCCGACTACGTGGGGTACGACATCCTGATGCAGTACCTGCAGGAGCTGATGGGCGGCGCGCGCGCCATGCTGGCGACCGGGAACTACCCGGAGGCCACCGTTGAGCAAATCAACAACAACTTCACGCAGGCCGGGCAGCTTATCGCCTCCCTGCAATCGCGCGTTCAGGTGCAGACTGATGCCCTGCTGGTCGTCGAGCAGCAGATGCGTTACATGCGCCAGCAGGTGTCGGCACGCCTGCTGACGCGTTACCAGAACAACTACCAGTTCGGGGAGGCGCAGTAACATGACGGAAATCTATGTCATCGGCGGATCGGAGTGGCTGGCGCAGAACCTTAACGCGGTCGCGGCCTTTATGCAGACGGATACCTGGGACTGGATACGGAATTTTGCGGTGGCTGTCAGCGTGCTGGTGCTGGCCGCGCGGTATACCGCCCGTCGCGACCTGATGGATATCCTGGGCTGGGTGTTTGTGCTGGTGTTCTCCTCGGCGTTGCTGACCAAGGCGCAGCCGGTGCAAATCATCGATCTGTCCAATCAGCGTTCGATTCAGCGGGTGGCCAATGTGCCGTTGGGGATTGTGCTGCCGGCAACCATCATCACCCGCATCGGTTACGCCATGGTACTGGGTTACGAAATGGTGTTCAGCCAGCCGGATGCTGTGACCTACAGCAAAACCGGCATGCTGTTCGGCTCCTCACTGGTGTCCCGAAGCACCGACTTCACCGCCCAGAACCCGGAGCTGGCCAACCTGTTTGCCGACTATGTACAGAACTGTGTGGTGGGCGACATGCTGCTCAATCACAAGTACAGCTTTGAGGAGCTGATGCATTCCGAAGATCCGTATGCGCTGATCTTCCGCCAGCCGAGTCCGCTTCGCGGTGTGTTCAACAAGGACGGCCGTTTCCAGACCTGTGAAGAAGCCGCGATGCCGCTGAAGAACATGCTGGGTCTGGAAGCGAAAACCGGCAGTCCGACCTACAACTATTATGCGCGGCGCATTCTTGGGGGGCGTCCCGATCGCGATCTGCTGTTCGGGCAACTGCTGGGGAACAGCTACCAGTATTTTTACCAGAACCAGAAGACGGCCAGCGATATCATCAAGCAGAACATCGTCATGAACGGCCTGCGCAGCGGCATCATGAGCTACTCGGCGCGCAGCGGTGACACGGCGGGCATGCTTAACATCGCCAGCACGTCGGCCATCGAGAAGCAGCGTCTGTCCCAGGCGACGCTCGGGCAGGTGATGATGCGCTCCTTGCCGCTGCTGCAGGTCATCCTGATCGGCATGATGATGGGGATGTTCCCCATTCTGGTGGTGATCGGCATGGTTAACCAGGGCAAGGAAGTGGCCAAAGCCTATGTGTTCGGCTGGCTGTGGGTGATGAGCTGGCCGCTGTTGTACGCCATTCTCAACAGCGCGATGGCCTTTTATGCCCAGAAGGCCGGCTCGCCCGTGGTGCTGAGCAACCTGTCCACGGTGAAGCTGAACTACTCGGATCTGGCCAATACCGCCGGCTATATCTCCGGCATGATCCCGTTTATCTCCTGGTATATCGCCAAAGGGCTGGGGCAGGGGCTGATGAGCGTCAGCCACAGCATGACCGGCGCCTACCAGAGTTCGGCGGCGTCGGCGGCGATGAGCGTGTCGGATGCCAACTACAGCTTCAACAACATGCAAACCGACAACGTGCAGGGTAACACCTGGGATACCAACAGCAGCGTGCGTACCGGCCAGATGACCGCGCAACTGCCGACCGGCGGCACGCAGACCCGCACGGGCGATGGCAGCAGCGTCTGGGATGCGAGCGGCGCGATGTCCAAACTGCCGGTAGATATCGGCGTAACTAAGCAGATTGCGACCGCGCAGCAGGAAATGGCGCGGGAAGCCGAGACCCAGGCGCAGACATCCATGCAGGGCTTCAACAGCAATATCAGCAGCGCCTGGACGCAGCTGTCGCAGTTTACCGGCCAACGTGGCAGCAGCGACAGCATGACCCACGGTGCCGACACGGCGCAAAACAGCCAGTCCAGCATCGCGGCGCACAAAATGGCGAGCGCGGTAGAAAGCTATGCCAAGGCCAACAATGTCAGCAAAGAGCAGGCAACGCAGGAGTTGGCCGCTAAGTCTGTCGATGCAACCGCAGGTTTTGAATCAAGGATTGGCGCTCGAGGTTCTGCCGGTGTGAGAGTATTTGGTAATGGGGCAACGATAGAGGGTTATGCTGGATTTAACGCAGGCATCAAGGGCTCTGACACCGATTCGCACTCAGCCAGCAGTAGCACGCGCGGCAGCCAGGATGCGCGTCACGACCAGAGTTCTCAGGCTGTTTCCGACTTTAAGGAAGGGATGGACTACCTGACCAGCCAGCGTACCAGTCAGTCCGGCAGTCATACGGATAACAATGCGGACTCGCGCATTGATCAGCTTTCTTCGTCCTTGTCGGGTGCCAAGAGCAGCTACGAACAATACAGCAGTGCACATACCCGCAGCCAGGAACTGTCGCAGCAGGCTTCTCGTACCGAGAGTCTCAGCGGTGATATGCGCGAGAACCTGAGCCAGCAGTTTGCGCAGTACGTGATGGACAAGGCGCCAAACGATGCCGGCAACATTTTGACCGGCCAATCGCAGGACGCCGTTGCCGCGCGTCAGTCGCTTGCACGTGATTTTGTGCGTGAACAGGTGGCGCCGCAGGTGGATGCGCAATATCAGTCCAGCAGCAGTTCGCTTGGCGCAGGGATGGGGTCTGTTGGTGGCGGAGGCGCCGGCCAGGATATTCAGGCTGATTATAACAATCACCAGAGTGCGGTTGAAAACAGAACCTCGCAAGCCGGAATACGTAATGATGTCGGATCTCAGGTTAATGGCATGATTGAAAACAATCATGCTCAACAGCAAGAAACGCAAGGCCAGATCTCGGCTAATCAACAACAGGTCAGTATCCAAAGGGATGCGCTTCAGGAAAATCACTCCACTGCGCAGGCCAAACAGTACAAGGCTTATGCGGATGAGAAGCAACGCCAAGATGCGGCGCCGGGTGCTGAATCGCAAGATGAATTAACGAAACGCGCAATCAACATGCAAGAAAAATTCAATAAAGAACGGGGTGGGAAATGACAATTACGCACAATACAGTGAAAGAAGAAGCTGAAATGTTGAAGTCAATTGTAGATAGCGGTGATATAAAAATCCCGGATTTTTGGGCTTGTGCTTGGCCAGGATTCACTTTTGTCCTGTGGTTAGCTGTTTGGCCTGCATTTACTTTTGGTTTATTCACTACGCCAAGTGAAGGTACTTTGCTTGCAATGGGTTTTGGTGCGTTTTTTGGGTTTATTATCAGTATCGGTATTTTTAATACTCGCAGCCTTTATTTATCGTTACCAGAGCCATTTCGAAAAAAGTCGAAAGTAATTGCGATGATTAATAATAAGGTGATGGCTTACCTTTCTGTTTTTATTGTAATAAATGTGATGGCGGGTTTGATGTCAGAAAACAGCAAAGCAGGGGCTTTGCAATACCTTTTCCCAACAGTTGTTTCATTTTGCATTTTGGCGTTTATTTTTTCTGCTGATATAGGTCGCTATCGTCTTTCAGCATTTACCGCCGCTCTGGAGCTTATTAAATCCCGCAAACAGGGAGGTGAGTAACGGTGGCTAAGATCTCTGCCAAAACGCATACCACCACCCTGCGACTCGATGACGGTACGTTTGGGCGCCTGCAGCGTATGGTGGCTGAGAACCCCCTCTACAGCCCCTCACATGTGATGCGCGGTGCCCTGCTGGCCCTCAGTCGATTAACCGACAGTGAACGTGAAGCCTGCATTCTGGCCGTAGCAAAGGGAGGTGTTGATGAGCTTTAACGCCAAGGACATGACGCAGGGCGGGCAGATCGCCTTTATGCGCCTGCGCATGTTCACGCAGATCGGCAACCTGATTTTCTACTGCCTGTTTATCGCCTTCTTCCTGGTGGCGATTTGCACGCTGTTGTGGCGCGTGTCCATCCAGAACCTCACGAACGGCCTGATTTATTGGTGGGTCTGGATGGTGGAAGGCTGGCCGAGCATATCGCCGTCAGAGACCCTCTACCACCTGGACTATTACGGCAAGACGCTGACCTACACCGCCAAACAGGTGTTGCTCGACAGTTACGTCTCCTACTGCGGTCAGCTGATTTGGCGTGAAGGGATCTTTGCCTGCATCGTGGCGGCCGTTGCGTGTGTGACGGGATTCGTGGCCACCGTGTGGATACTTGGCCGTCAGGGCAAGCAACAGAGCGAGGATGAAATAACCGGCGGGCGAACACTCACCGATAACCCTGCGGTGGTGGCCAACATGCTCAAACGCGATGGTATGGCGTCCGATATCATTATTGATGGGCTGCCGCTGCTAAAAAACAGCGAGGTCAAAAACTTCTGCGCCATGGGCAGCGTCGGCACGGGGAAGTCACGGCTGTATCGCAAGCTGATGGACTATGCACGCAAACGCGGTGACATGGTTATTGTCTACGACAAGTCCTGTGATTTTGTCAAAGACTACTACGATCCGCAGCACGATAAAATCCTCAACCCGCAGGATGCACGCTGTGTCGCCTGGGATTTATGGTCGGAATGTCTGACACTGCCGGACTTTGAGAACGTCGCCGATATCCTTATCCCCATGGGCAGCAACGAAGATCCGTTCTGGCAGGGGTCGGCCCGAACCATCTTTGTGGAAGCGGCCTACCGCATGCGCAATGACGAAGACCGCAGCTACGCCAAGTTGCTCAATACGCTGCTGTCCATCGATCTGCCGCGTCTGCGCGCTTATCTCGAGGGCACACCGGCGGCCAACCTGGTGGATGGCAAAATCGAGAAGACCGCCATCTCCATTCGCAGCGTGCTGACCAACTATGCCAAGGCACTGCGTTACATGCAGGGTGTGGAGAAACTGGGGGCACCGTTCACCATCCGTGACTGGATGCGCGGCGTGAAGGACAACGGCAAAAACGGCTGGTTGTTCCTGACCTCCGATTCAGCCAGCCACAAGGCGCTCAAACCGCTGATCTCCATGTGGCTCTCTATCGCCTCACACAGCTTGTTGTCGATGGGCGAGAACCCGGACCGTCGCGTCTGGATTTTTGCCGATGAATTACCCACCCTGCACAAACTGCCAGATCTGGTGTCAATCGTGCCGGAAGCGCGCAAGTTCGGCGGATGCTTTGTATTGGGATTCCAGACCTATTCTCAGCTTGAAGATATTTATGGCGTCAAGGCTGCGGCCACCCTGTTTGGGGTGCTGCGTACCCGTTTCCTCTTCAGCGTACCGGATCGCGTGGGTGCCGAGTTCGCCGCCGGCGAAGTCGGTGAAAAAGAGTATCGCAAGGCCTCCGAGCAGTTTTCCTACGGGGCCGACCCCGTCAGGGACGGGGTGTCCGTCGGCAAGGATTTGGAGCGCATGCAGCTGGTGAGCTACAGCGACATCCAGACGCTGCCTGATTTGTGCTGCTATGTGACGCTGCCGGGGCCGTATCCGGCCGTCAGGCTGCAGATGGTATACAAAAAAGTCAGGCAGGTCGCGCACCCCTATGAGCCTCGCAAGTTGGATGCCGCTGCCGATGGGCGGCTTGTATCGGCGATCGAAATGCGGGAAGCCGAAACCGGCAATATGGATGCCTTGTTCGCTGCTACCCCTATCCTGCCGGCGGCCAGTGCGGACAAGCCCGCTGATGCCCCTGTCTCTGCCGTGAGCACAGTGCCGACAGAGAACCCCGTCAGTGATGTGCCTGTCGTGTCAGCAGCTGCCACCGCGACAGGGGGGCAGGAGGCGGAACTGAAACAGAAACCGGCGCCCGGTGATGATGATGCAGAACGGGGGGAGCTGCCCCCCGGTATCAGTGGCGACGGCGAAGTGGTGGACATCGCACAGTATGAGGCCTGGCAGGCGCAGCAGCAGGCCATGGGGCAGCAAGCCATGCAGCGCCGGGAAGAGACCAACATCACTATCGACAGGCATCGGCGCGAACTGGCCGAAGTTCATCATGGGGACAGCGAACCGGGAGATGAATTCTGATGATGAGCATTGGCCAGGTCGGCCCCGCCGGTAAAGCCGGCGACTACTACACCCATCAGGACAACTACTACGTGCTGGGGAGTATGGACGAACGCTGGGTGGGCCAGGGGGCGGAGGCCCTGGGCCTGACGGGCAAGGTGGACGTCAAAGATTTCGTGGCCGTGCTGGAAGGCAAGTTACCGGACGGCAGCGACCTGACCCGCATGGTTGGTGGTGAGAATAAACACCGCCCCGGCTATGACCTGACGTTCTCGGCGCCCAAGGGCATCTCTGTTCTGGCAATGTTGGGGGGCGACAAACGTCTTATCGCCGCGCATAACCACGCGGTGGAAATCGCTGTGGGGGAGGTGGAGAAGCTGGCCTCGACGCGGGTGATGGAGGGCGGCGTCTCCGAGACCAAACTGACCGGTAACCTGGTGGTGGCGCTGTTTAACCACGATACGTCACGTGACCTGGACCCGCAGTTGCACACCCATGCGGTGGTAGCCAACGTCACGCAGCACGACGGCAAGTGGCAGACGCTGTCCTCCGATACGGTCGGCAAGACCGGGTTTATCGAGAGCGTGTATGCCAATCAGGTGGCCTTCGGCCAGATATATCGCCATGTGTTCCGTCAGGATGTCGAAGCCATGGGGTACAAGACCAAGACGGTCGGGCCGCACGGTATGTGGGAACCCGACAATATGGACTCAGTGATTGATGTGTTCTCCAAGCGCAGTCATGCCATCGACGCTGCCGCCGGCCCAGATGCCTCACTCAAGTCACGGGATATGGCGACGCTCGACACCCGCAAGGCCAAGGTCGCCAGCGATCCGGCCGAATTAGCGGTTGTCTTGATGCAGGAAATGAAGGCCACCGGTTTTGATATTCAGGCTTACATGGCCGAGGCGCAGTCTCGCACGATGGTGACGCCGTCCCCGACGCCGCTGGAAGCGGGGGGCGACGCGCTTGTCGACCAGGCGGTGGGACAAGCCATTTCGGCGCTCTCTGACCGGCAGGTCAACTTTACGCACAACCAGGTGGCCAACAAGGCCATCAGCTACCTCTCCGGGGAGCCGGGCATGCTGGACGCGGTGCGTGACGGTATCGACCGCGCCATCGAGCGCGAGCAGCTTATCCCGCTCGACAAGGAGAAGGGCGTCTTTACCTCCGATATTCATCTGCTCGATGAGCTGAGCGTGGCGCAGCTCAGCCGCACGCACCTTGACGAGAGTGCGGTGGTGATAGGCGCGCCAAAGTCTGACCCGCGCACCGGCAGCATACCAACCTACAGCGATGCTGTGCAGCAGCTTGCGCAGCTTGCGCAGCATGCGCCGGCGATGGCGGTGTTGTCGGGCATTGGGGGGGCATCGGTGAACCGTTCCCGCGTGGCGGAAGTGGTGGAGCTGGCACGCGAGCAGGGCCGCGACGCCACCGTGCTGACCGTTGACCGGCAGTCACAGCAGTATCTGCAGCAAAGCGTCCATCTCGATGAAGACCGTGTGGTGACGCGCGCTGCGCTCGGCAGCGAGGCGCTGTTTGCGCCGAACAGCACGCTGGTCGTTGATCAGGCAGAGAAACTGACGCTCAAGGAGACCGTGGCGCTGCTGGATGGCGCGGTACGTAACAACGTGCAGCTGGTGTTGATGGATACCGAAAAGCGCAAGGGGACGGGCAATGCCCTCGCCGTCATGAAAGAGGCCGGTGTACCCCGCTATCAGTTCAGTGGCCGTCAGGCTGTGCCGGCGGAGGTGGTAAGCGAGCCGGACAAGGCCCAGCGCTTCGGTCAGTTGGCCAAAGGCGTGGTGCAGGCATTTGTCGAAGACCGGCCGGCGGTGGCACAGGTGAACGGCCCGGCCGACCAGCGGATGTTGACGGCCATGATCCGTGACGAGCTGAAAGATGCCGGGCTGCTGGGACGCGAAGAGACCCCTGTGGCGACGCTGACGCCGGTATGGCTGGACAGCAAAAACCGCGGCGCCATCGATACCTACCGGGAAGGCATGGTGATGGAGCGCTGGGATGCGGAGAGCCGGCAGCGTGAGCGGTTCGTTATCGACCGGGTCGGTGCGCAAACGCGCAACCTGGTGTTGCGTAACGCCGAGGGTGAAAAACAGCGGCTTGCCGTCAAAGAAGTGGACAAGGACTGGTCGTTGTTCCGGGCCGGTACGATGGGTGTGGCTGACGGCGAACGCCTGCGGGTGCTGGGTCAGGAAGGACGGGGCAAGGATGCGCTGAAGGCCGGTACGGCGCTGACGGTTGTTCGTTCCGGCGCCGGCGAGCTGCAGGTGCGCGTGGCCGGCGAGCCGGATGCGACGCAGAAGCCGGCGGACCGAGCGCTTGCGGTCGGCAGCGACGTCTTCAGCGCCGTCAAGGTGGCGCCGGCGTATGTGGAAAGCCTCGGCACCTCGGTGAGCAGTACGGCGGCGGTCTATGCCGCGGTGAAGAAAAACGAGCTTAACAGCGCCACGCTGAGTGGCATCGCCCGCAGTGGCGGGCATATCACTCTCTATTCAGCGCTTGATGCGCGCAAAACGCAGGAGAAAGTCGCCCAGCACCCGGCGTACCGTCTGGCAGGCGAGCAGGTCAAACAACTGGCCGGTGAGGAGGGGCTTGATGCCGCGATCGCCGGGCAAAAATCATCACTGTTTACTCCGGCACAGCAGGCCATTCATCTGGCCATTCCGACGCTGGAAGGGGATAGCGTCGCGTTTGGCCAGGCCAAACTGCTCGCCGGCAGTCTCGGTTTTGCGGCCAAAGGCGTGTCGATGGAGGCCATCCAGACGGAAATCGAGGCGCAGGTCAAACGCGGGGAGCTGCTGAAAGTGGATGTCGCGCCCGGCGTCGGGGCGGATTTGCTGGTCTCGCGCGCCAGCTTCGAGGCGGAGAAAAGCATTATTCGTCTGATCGCCGACGGCAAAGACAGTATGCCGGCGCTGATGAGTGAGTCGGCGAGAAGTCAACTGGCATCAAGTCAAAGCTCGCTTACACAGGGGCAGAAAGAGAGTGTTGACCTCATTCTCGGTACGACCGACCGGTTTGTGGCCATCCAGGGCTATGCCGGTGTGGGGAAAACCACCCAGTTCAAGGCGTTACTGGACGGGATAGCGCAGTTACCAGAAAGCGAGCGGCCCCGCGTGGTCGGGCTGGCGCCGACGCACCGCGCGGTGGGGGAAATGCAGGCGGCCGGCGTCGATGCGCAAACGCTGGCGTCGTTCCTGCACGATGAGGGGCTGAAGGTCGCCGGCGGCGAGAAACCGGACTACCGCAACACGCTGTTTGTGGTGGATGAGAGTTCTATGGTGGGCAACAGCGACATGGCGCGCACCTACGCGCTGATTGCCGAGGGCAACGGCCGCGCGGTGATGAGCGGTGACGAAGCCCAGCTGGAAGCGATCTCGCCGGGCGCGCCGTTCCGGCTGGCGCAGGGGCGCAGCGCCATCGATATGGCGGTCATGAAAGAGATTGTGCGCCAGACCCCCGAGCTGAAGCCGGCGGTGTACAAGATGATTGATAACGATGTGCCCGGCGCGCTGGGCGTGGTGCGCGCGGTGGCGCCGGCCAACGTCCCCCGGCAAGCCAATGCCTGGGTGCCGGCGCAGTCGGTGGTTGAATATCCCGCCAAGGGGCCGGATGACATTCATGCCGCGATTGTCAGCGATTACCTGGGACGCACCGAGGCGGCCCGGCGCGATACGCTGATCATCACCCACCTTAATGCCGACCGGCACATCATCAATGCCGGCATTCACCAGGAACGTAAAGCAGCGGGCGAGCTGAAGGGGGAAGCCGTCAGTCTGCCCATCCTTGAGACCGCCAATATCCGTGACGGCGAGCTGCGCAAGCTGGACACCTGGGCGCGTCACCGGGACGCCGTTGTCCTGCTGGATAACACCTACTACCGGATGGCCGACATCGACAGTCAGTCCCGTACCGTCAGCCTGCAGGACAACGAGGGCAATACTAGACAGTTTTCCCCGGCCAGTGCGGTGCGCGAAGGCGTCACGTTGTACAACCCGCGCACCATCGAGGTAAGCGTGGGCGACCGCATGCGCTTCTCCAAATCGGACGTCGAGCGCGGGCATGTGGCCAACAGCACCTGGACGGTCGAGGCGATAAAAGGTGACATGGTCACGCTCTCCGATGGACAACAGACCCGTACCGTCAATCCCCGCGAGCAGCAACAAGACCGGCACGTCGATTTGGCCTATGCCATCACCGCCCACGGTGCCCAGGGGGCCAGCGAACGCTTTGCCATCACGCTCGAGGGGGTGGAAGGCGGGCGTGAGCCGCTGGTCAACCGGGCGTCGGCCTATGTGGCGCTGTCGCGCGCCAAGGAGCACGTGCAGGTGTACACCGACAACGAAGCCGGGTGGCTGAACGCCATCGGCAAGGCGAAGGCGCGCACCACGGCCCATGATGCGGTGCTGGGGATGGCGCCAGGCAGCCAGAAAGCGGCCGCCGACCTCTACGGCAAAGCGGTCTCGTTATCCGACAACGCGCTGGGACGCGCGGTGCTGCGCGGGAGCCAACTTACCGGCGACACGCTGGCGCACTATGTGTCGCCGGGCAAGAAATACCCCCAACCGCACGCCATGCTGCCGATGTATGACGCCAACGGCAAACCGGCCGGCGCTTGGCTGGCGCCTCTAGCGGACACTCAGGGGAAAAGCGTCGGGGGACTGCCGACGCAGGGGCGAGTGTTCGGCAGTGACAGTGCGCAGTTCGTGGCGCTGCAGGGGAGCCGCAACAACGAGACCAGGCTGGCCGGGACGATGCAGGACGGTATCCGGCTGGCGGCACGCTATCCCGACAGTGGCGTGGTGGTACGCCTGCAGGGTGACGACGTGCCGTTTAACCCCCAGGCGATGACTGGCGGCAGGGTGTGGGTGAACGACGAGACGCTCAAGGCCACTGCACGGGAGAGCGGCGCGTCCGACAGTGCCATTAAATTGCCGGAGAGCCCGGAAGCACGCCTGCAGCGTGAACTGCAGACGCAGGCCGAAAAACTGGGCCGTGAACCGAACGCCCCTGACCCGCAGCGACTGGCCGGGCTTAACGACGAGCAGCTGCGGGCGTTGTTCGCGCGCGGCGAACTGCGCGCCGAGGACGTGAAAGCGCGTCTGCCGGCGGCGGTCATGCGGGAGGTGATGGGTCAGGATGCAGCACTGCGGGTCGATGCCGCTGTCCGCCAGGTGGCGCGCGAGCCGGTATCGACACGCAGCCGGCTGCAGCAGGACGAACAGAATCTGGTGCGCGATACCCATCCTGAGCGGGAACTGAACAAAGAGAAAACCCTGGGCGGCGACTGACGCGCTGCGCTTGTCCAACGCCGTGCGAGACAGGTGACGAGCCCCTGTCCCGCACGGCATTACCTAAAGGAAGAACGGATGAACACAACTCAAAACGTATCAACGACGCAGGGCGTCTTGTTAACCACTGCGGTCTTGCTGTCCGGGGCCGTGATGCTCTGGGGATATGTGCAGTGGGACACTCTGAGCGACCTGCCGCTGTATTGGCGCAATGCGCTTGTCCCGTTGCCGCTGCTGGTCTTCATGAGCTTGAAGCACCTGCAGGCGCGGCTGAACAGGGCGGACAAGCATGAGTAAGGCACCGCGACTCCCCGCCCGCGTGTTTGGTGTTGCCGCCCTGGTGCTCAGCGGCTGGCTGCCGGCATCGCCCCTGTTGGCGGCGCCGGCGGTGCAGGTAGGGTTTTCGCCGGAAGGATCGGCGCAGCAGCTGGTACTGAGCGTTATCGGTGAGGCGCAGCGCGATATTCGCCTGATGGGGTACGCCTTTACTTCGCCGGAGGTGGCGCGGGCGCTGATTGCGGCGCATCGGCGTGGGGTGGCCGTCGGGGTGGTGGTCGATGCGAAGGCCAACCAGAACGGCGCCGGCCGGGCGGCGCTGAACCTGCTGGCTAACGCCGGCGTGAACGTCAGGACGGTGAACAGCTATAAAATTTTGCACGACAAGGTGATCGTCGTGGATGGCGTGACGACCGAGACGGGCAGCTTCAATTTCAGCCGATCGGCACACCGCGCCAACTCGGAAAATGTGGTGGTGCTGCGCGACATGCCGGAGGTGGCCAAACAGTACCTGGCGCACTGGCAATCCCGCTGGGCGCAGGGCCAGGACTGGCAGTCGACTTACTAAGAAAGGAAATCGGATGGCGATGTTTGATCCGCACAGCGGAAAACTGCAGCAGGTACGCGAAGTGGTGCACTTCACCCCGTTGCAGCAGGACGTACTGAAATTTTTGGCGCTGGTGCTGATGGTGTTCGACCACGCCAACCGGGCGCTGGGGCTGCATGAGCCGGTGCTGTTGCTGCTGGGGCGCGGGGCGTTTCCGCTGTTCGCCCTGCTGTGGGGGTACAACCTGGCCTCGCGGCCTGTCCGGCAGGCGCAGGCGACCCGGCTGTGGGTATGGGCCGTGGTTGCGCAGCCGGGCTATTGGCTGGTGATGCGTCATGACGGGCTGGCATTTACCGATCCGAATATTTTGTTCCTGTTCGCTGCCGTGACACAGGCGCTGGCGGTGGCGTCGTTGCCGATGCGCAAGGGCGCACCTAACCCGGTATTGGCCGGCGGCGTTTTGCTGGCGCTGTGGTGGGCGTATGGCGCCACAGACGGCAGTTACGGTACTGCCGGCGTTCTGTTGCTGTTGGCCAGTTATGGGCTGTGCGTTTCCCTGCCGGGGTACGTGACGGCCGTCTGGCCGGTGCGCGGGCTAGCGATCGTGGCCTGGCCGCTCTTGGTACTGATGCTCAATGCCGAGCTGGGCGGCACGATGATGCTGGCCGGGTTGCTGCTGCCGGCACTGCTCATCCTGGGGACGCTGCCGCTGGCGACGGCGTTCAATCAACGGCGCCTGTTGCCGCGGGGTTTTTTCCTGCAGACCTACGTGGCGCACCTGCTGGCGCTGGGGCTGGCCGGCGTGTTTTTACACTGAGTCGCCGCTGATGTTACCGACCGCTTCGCACTCTGCACAGGCCTCGTTACTTGACCAGGTGACGATCGCCACGGCCGCGGGGCGCGTTGTCCGCTTTACCGATATGATGGCTTTTGGTAGAGTGGGAAAAATTTTGCATTCGATGGTTGTCCACGCCAGAAGGTGGACGGGATGGAGCGGAGCTCCAGACGCAAAAACCCCCGAATTACGTTCTGCTTTGGTCGGCTGGGACGTAAATTCGGGGGTCAAAAGCAGGCTGCGCGCCTGTAAGGAAGTATACTGTATGCGTATTCTACGTCAATCCCCCCTGCCGACCCTAAGTGCAGGGGAACGTGCATAGTCAACATGCCGCGCAGGTAAATCCTGTAAAATCAATCATTTCACGCCGTGGTGCCAATAATGCGCTGCGGCGCGGGCAACAAAAAATTCATCGTCGTTACACCCCAAACCTGTGCTGCCGGGTGCCGAAAGGCATGGCGAGCAAGGTGGTGGCGCGCATGAGCAGCCACGACTGGCGACGTAATGATGATCTGATCACGCTGCGCCGGCAGGGTTATATCCCTTATACCCAACGCAACAACCCGGACTACCGTCCCAAACCGATGCGCATTGCTGCGCGTTCGGAAAGCCGCGAGGCGCTGACGGTGCTCTCGATGGTGCTGGGCGCCAACTGCGACTACAACCCGGACAGCGACTACCCGTTCGAGATCATGCTGCCGTTCGAGGACGTGGCCAAAGCGATGGGGGTGCTGCACGTCTACGAAAGCGGCCGCAAGGCGTATGACGTGGCGTTGCATGCGCTGTCGGTGCTCGAGCAGCTGGACTACCTCATCGTGTCGCGCGGGCAGGATACTGACACCGGTCAGAACAAGCCACTGCGCATCTGGTTGACGGAGAACTTCTTCACCAGTCGCGGCATCCAGGTGGACGAAATTCGCCAGTGGCTGAATCAGTACCGGCTGTGGGCGATTAAAAACGGCCTGACCGAAACGCTCAGGCAAAAATACGAGCGCCACCTGGTGCGCATCGCGCATCTGGGGATCGACATCGAGCGCAAGCACTCGCTGAAAAACCGGCTGAAAAAGATCCGGCGCTGGGTAGTGAGCCCCGATCTGCAAAACCTCAAGCGCAACGCGGAGCAGGTGATTGGCAACGAACTGGCCAGGCGGCAGCAGGATGCGCAGCGTCTGGATACGTTGCTGGATGACACCGCTGCCGGCATCAAAAAACTGGCCACCGCCCGGCGCCAGAAGCAGAACGGCTTTTATCAGGCCTGGGTGCAGTGGACGATGGGCCGCTCGCCGCTGAAGGCGATGCAACTGGAGAATACGCTCAAGCATGAACAGCCCGGACTGCTGAACAGCGATCCGGAGGCGTTCTATCGCTTGCTGCTGGAGCGCGCCGGCGCTATCCCCGCCTAACTTCCTCCCACATACAGAATTTTTACCCTGTCTGATCCGCGGGGGTTTTGTGCTGCTTGTTTCTCGCCGCTGATGCCAGGTTGGCCATTCGGCCGACTTGTTTCGGCTGATGCCGGCGTGATTTTTACGGCCGCCGACGTCGATCCGGGTCATTGCTGACATCGATCGGCAACGAATAAACCCTTAACTTCGACATTAACTTCGTAGGCAGAATTAACTTCGAAATACCACTCGGAGAGATGCTTAATTTCGAAGGTTGTTTCTGAACAAACTAAGCCCTTTAAAAAGGGAGTAACTCAGCGCATCGGCTTACGCCGTTGCTGTTGAGTACCTCCCTCACTACGCTCGGGCAAAAAACAACATCGCCCTTAACATCCCAACCTTACTCGGCAAAACCTGAAGTAGCACCTGCAGTCACGACTGCAGGCAAAAGGACCTTCACCCACGCCGGAACCGCCGAAATTTCCCAACCAATCAAATTAGCCAACTTTAGCCCCACAAACCCCCTCACCACCGCTGAAAAGCGGCCCCGCTCCGGCCCAAAGGGCCGGAACAGTGTCGCTTTTAATGATGAATGTTGTAACTAGCAGTTGAGTCGCTTTCAGATGTGTTGCTGAACGTTCTGCATACACGCCCGTAAGCGGCCCTACGGCCCGCCAACGCGGAGATACGCCCCGACTGCGGCGATGCCTTGTCGTGACCACTCCGACGGCGCACCCAAAGATACACATCGCATTAAGCAGGTTTGGTCTTGCAGGGCAAGGGGTGGGATAGGCAATACCTATCAGGTCAGGGCGGCTGTGCCGCGTTACCGGCGACCCTCACCTAATGGCGTTCTCTTGCGGCTCAGCTGTCGCCTCCATGCGCTGACGCGCATACGTGCTGCTGTTGTGAGAGCAATGACACAACAGAGCCACCTTGTGAAAGTGTTATCAGTGAAGTAATTTACTGTATGTATGAACAGTAATTTACTTTTTATACTCTCAGACAACAGATTGAAATGAGGATATCAACATGACGGAACAAAAGAAAAATGCCCTGGTACAAGATGGTGTCAACGACGACATCACTGAGCTCAAATCTCTCACGACGCTGCGCAAACGTCTCGTCAGCGAGGGTGAAATCGTCTCCACATCGGCTAACGGCTTTCGCCTGGCCACCGGCAAAACCGGTGTGATACTGCGTAATGACGGCCAGAATTTTTATATGATGACCACACCGGAAGGCCAGGCTCAGGACGGTTCGTGGAACACGTTACGGCCTTTCGGCTTTAACCTCACCTCGGGCCGGGCAGCATTACTCAATGGTGTTGATATCTCTGGCGGTGCAATGGTGTCGCATAATGCTGGCATCACCACGACGACAACCGGTCCATCCCCGCTCATCAAAGGACAGACCTATCATTCCTCCGCCATTGAAAGCAAATTCACCAGCGGTGATAAAACTTCAATCATGCTGATGCAATCGCGGATGACCGGCGACGGTGTGAACTACGGCCTGCTCTCTTACCGCGACATGTCCGGTAACTGGAATGAAATTCAGGTTAAAGCCAACGCCGAGCTTTCTGCAGGGCAATTGACCAAACGCAACGCTCAAGGCTGGTTCACTGCAAGTCCACCTACGAATGTCGATACATCGCAGGGATCCATTACCAATGGGCTTTATTTACCTAATCCAGGTAACAAACACGTAAAAATTTATCATCACGACCATGTGAAGACCAACGAGCTGGTGATAAACGTGAGTGACGGCAACACAAATAGCTGGTTCGTTTTCAAAGAAAACGGCTACGCCATTACCGGCGGCGGCTGGAATATCAGTTCCGATGCCCGCATGAAAACCGACGTCACCACCATTGACAGCGCACTGGACAAACTCGGCAAGATTGGCGGCTACACCTACCTCAAGCAGGGTATGCCGGAAGCCGGGGTGATTGCCCAGGAAGTGGAGGCGGTCCTGCCGCAGTCGGTGACCCAGACAGAACTGAAACTCAATGACGGCAGCGTGCTGAATGATGCCCGCAGCATCAATATCAACGGCGTGGTGGCGCTGCTGGTCGAGGCGCTCAAAGAAGAACGTACACGCCGGGAGGCCGAGCGAGATGCCTTTGAAGTGCGGCTGGCGGCGCTGGAAAACGCCATTTCAAATACCTGAGTGTCACTGGTTTATCGTGGGCTCATTTTTTCGCGTGCCCATATAACAGGTTATTGATAATGCGTTAATAAAGAGGCACTTTATGTTTTTTAATGTGAATAAAAAATTCTTCCTGTGTGTCCCTGACACTGAAGGTGGTCTGACGGTTTCGGGGGATCGGGACCGCCCCGGGCCAACGGAGTCAACGGGGAATAATGGTGGTAGCCACGATAGTAGTGGGAACACCCAGGCGGCAGCCATGCAGCGGCAGATAAATGCCATTTTAAGTGACGCCAACTTTAACAATGTGCTGAAAGAGTTACAGAAAAAAGTGCGTGCGGTAGCCCCTTACGCAAAAATAACCCTGTATACGGTGGAGGATACCGGCCGAGTTCAGCTTCAGATTGGCGAGATCAACCTTGCTGATGAAGCCGCTGTGAGCCAGGCCATAAAATCTGTCTCTCAGGTTAAAAATGTCCTTGGCCTTGGAATACGCGGTGAGCCCACTACCGGGTTTGGTGCGGTTGTTGATACGCCTCACCGGCTCGGTAATTATCAAGGTGTTCCCAATGGAAACAATAATGACAGTCATTCAGCTGCTGAAGACAAGTCATCACTGGCAACGTACTCCGCGGTATTGAACGGAACAATCCCGCCCGGATTCTGGCTTGATAATGACCGGGTCATGACCGAGGTGACGATAAAATATGAAATCAGCGGAGGTGGAAAGGGAAGTGACCGTACAGGGTACAGGAAAAGTAACGCCGAGGTGCCTTCGCTGACAGCAGCCTACAAACAATTTAAGCAGGTGGAGCGGGAAGTGGCCGAGGAAGCCCGTAAAGCCGAGGAAGCCCGCAAGGCCGAGGAAGCCCGCAAGGCCGAGGAAGCCCGTAAGGCCGAGGAAGCCCGTAAGGCCGAGTTGGCAAGAAAAGCGCTGTTCGGTAAAGCTGGGATACTGGATGCGCCTGCATACACACCTGAAAAAGCCGGGGCAGCCACGGCAGCGCTGGCGTCCGCCGGTGCCATGGTACTTAACCGTGCGCCCGCAATGTTGCAAATGTCGACGGTCGGGCAAGGCGTGATGACGACCTCCAGCGAACTGGCCGGGTGGGTCTCAGGCGCATTGTGGCGCGGCGCCGTCGAAGTTTCACGGATTGCCACGGCCAGTGTGGTAGGGCCGGCCGTCGGCGCCTTCGTTGTCGGATTCTGGCCGGGAAAAGTGGGTGAGGGAAGCGACCGGGTTCCAGGGCGCGACATTGCGATGTTTGCTGCGCAGGCTCAATTATTTACCGCAGGAAAAGTCAACATTACCCCAGAGATGACCACGGTCAATTTACCGGTTCGCGGGTTTATCACCACTGACGAAAATGGCGTTCAGCGTGTAAACTTTGTCAGAACCGGGGTGGGTGGCGTGTCGCCGAACGTACCGGTATTACGGTCGGTGCGTGATGAAGAGGCCGGGCTGGATAAAATCACACTGCCGGCGATGGAAGGCGTGCCGGCCAGGACGATTTTGATCAACCCGGTGTCGACCGGGGACGGCGTCCCGGCACATACCGGCAACGACTCGCCGGCGCCCCGCAGTCCGGTGCATACCGGTACTGACGTCAGGCAGGCGGCCAGTATCGTGTCGACCACCTTCCCGGCCGATGTGGTGCAGGATTTGCAGGATTTTATCCTGTGGCAGCCGGATGCAACGGAGGTGGGCGTTGAAGCCATCTATGTGATGGTGAGTAGCCCAAGATACACGCCAGGTAAAGTCAGTGGTAAGGGGCAAAAAGTGGGGGATGGCTGGTTGAATAAGGCGGGGCAGGAACTTGGCTCTCCGGTTCCCAGCCAGCTTGCAGACAAGCTGCGTGGACGAGAGTTTGCGAACTTTGATGCGTTCCGCAAGGCATTTTGGCAGGAAGTGAGTAAAGATCCCGCATTAAGCAAGCAATTTATTGTATCTAATCGTAGCCGTATGGCTGTAGGTAAGGCACCGAAAGCACGTAAATTGGATGCCGCCGGTAAGCGAACTTCTTTTGAAATTCATCATATAAATGAGATATCCAAAGGCGGTGATGTTTACAATATAGATAATTTGCGAGTTATGACACCGAAACGGCATGTTGATATTCATAAAGGAGGTAAGTGATGGATCTTAAAAATAATATTACTGAATACAGCGAGGCTGAGTTTATTTCATTATTGAAAGAAATCTTCAAAGAGAATGTTGCTGAAACAGATGATCGCCTAGATATTCTTCTGGAACACTTCGAGAAGATTACAGAACATCCAGAAGGGACGGATCTTATCTATTACGCACCATCGGATGCCGAAGCAACCCCTGAAGCAATAGCTAAAAGAGTCAAAGAGTGGCGTGCCAAAAACGGCAAACCAGGTTTCAGGGAAGTTTGATCACCAAAACTTCTCACTTTTTCAGTCCGGCTTAACGCCGGGCTTCTTTTTTGGAAGACGGTAGTTCGCTAAGTACAATTAAAAAACGTTATCGAATAGGAGGATTTATGATCACTCTCTACTTAGTAATTTATCTTGATGGTTAGGAAACTCAATCGACCCTTATTGGGTTTCCTAACCATGAAAAGTAGCAAGGAATAGCCCCATATGGTGCGGGCTGTCGCAGAGTAATGCGGAAAAATGCCAGTTTTTCTGTGTTTTTAAGCTAAAACCCATTTTTCAGGCGCACTTATCCAGGGGCGGTGCCTGAAGCTATCGTTTTTTCGCCATCCGCTGCAGCCTGTCAGAGAGCATTTTTGTGGCGTGCTCGCCCACCATGGCGCCGGCAAAACGTAGCCGACCTTTGCACAGGATAACGGCCAAGGTATTTCACGCTGCGCCAGGCGCCGCGGGTCTTTTTGGCGAAGTGCACTTTCCAGCAACGCCGG
>NZ_JBZXDO010000032.1:0-44167 GCF_058725505.1 Serratia sp. A07 | reverse complement strand
GCAGGTTTTTACAGGCAGAGCCAAAACCGAGTCGATAACCACGTCCACAGGACGTGGTTTTAAGTTAGGAATAAAAAACCCGCCGTAGCGGGTTGATTGCGGTGATTAAGCGTTATTCTTCATCACCATAGTAAAGCACGCCCAGCTTAATCAGCGGCCGCCCTTGCGCCTTGCGGTGCAGGTTGGTGTCGCGCAGCGAATAGACGCAGCCGCAGTATTCCTGCTGATAGAAGCGTTCGCGCTTGCTGATCTCTATCATGCGCGACGAACCGCCCTTCTTGCGCCAGTTGTAATCCCAGTACACCAAATCGGGATATTTTTCCGCCGCCCGGATGCCGCAGTCGGTGATCTGCTGCATGTTCTTCCAGCGCGAAATGCCCAACGAGCTGGAGATGGTGTCGTAACCGTGCTCATGCGCATACAGCGCCGTGCGCTCGAAACGCATGTCAAAACACATGGTGCAACGAATCCCGCGCTCCGGCTCATTCTCCATCCCCTTGGCGCGGGCGAACCAGTTGTCGGTGTCGTAATCGGCATCGATGATCGGCACCCCGTGCTGCTCGGCGAAGCGGATGTTCTCTTCCTTGCGCAGCAGATACTCTTTTTGCGGGTGAATGTTGGGGTTATAGAAGAAAATGGCGTACTCGATCCCGGAGGCCTGGATCGCTTCCATCACCTCGCCGGAACAGGGCGCGCAGCAAGAGTGCAGCAGCAGTTTACTTTTGCCCGCCGGCAAATCGAGTTTTTCCCTTACCAGTTCCGTCATATCCTCACCTCAATGGCATATCAGTTTAAGCGCGCCGCACTATACGAATAAAAAGTAGCGGCTTCAAGGCATAAGCGCCAATCCGCCGGGAAATTCGCCGCGCACCGTTCCCCTGCCGCGCCTTTTGCGCTACCTTGGTAGCACCGTTTTATTGCCATGATTTTAAAGGTGAAACATGCTTTATCTGATCTACGCGCAAGACGTCCCCAACTCACTGGAAAACCGTCTGGCGGTGCGCCCGGCACACCTGGCGCGCCTGCAGGCGCTGCGCGATGCCGGCCGCCTGGTGGTCGCCGGCCCTAACCCGGCCATCGACAGCAACGATCCCGGCGCCGCCGGCTTTACCGGTTCGACGGTGATCGCCGAATTCGAGTCGCTGGCGCAAGCCCAGGCCTGGGCGCAGCAGGATCCCTATATCGCCGCCGGCGTCTATGCCGACGTGACGGTGAAGCCGTTCAAGCAGGTGTTCTAATCTCCAGCCCTCCCAATACCGGGAACGCCCGTTCGCGCGCCGTTCCCGGTTTAATCGTGCGGCAAGCTCGCTCAACGCGCGGGATGTGCGATATTGGCGGCCCACAGCTTGATGCGGCCATCGATCACCAACGTAAAACCCGATTTCAAATGCGTATACAAACGGTTGACCACTTCACTCTCATGCAGCGTATAACTCACCACGCTGTGTTCTCCCGCCTGAACGCAACTCAGCGTCACCGCCAGGAGATCTTTATTGATTAGCAACGTCTTTATCGACTGAAATGCTTCACAGGATTCACGATGGGTGAGAGAAATCACCATATTCGCCCAAGGCGTCCCTGGCCCGGCGAGGCTAACCAGTACCGGTTCACTGAACTCATTCTGAGTCGCGCCGTACAGCACCCCTTCCTGATAGTGCCAAATATTGTATTCATTAGGGGTAAATAAAGCATTTGCGCTGCTAGCAAAGCAGAACGCGGCTAACAGCAAAGCTATCCGTGTCACCATCATTCCTGGACCCGTGGCAATGAGAAAAACCGCCCCGTACCCTACCCGTCTAAAATATAATGTCAATGAATTTTAGGGTCATACATTATTTAATCTCAATATTGTTAGATCGCGGAATGATTCAGCATCAGATTATCCTGCGATAAAACAAATCAATTGGGAGCAAGCAAAAAAAAGCCAGCACGGAGTGGCTGGCTTAAAGGTTCTTCGAGGGAATATCTTGTTCGATAAACATACGCCTTTCGCCGCCCCCTTGACTAACTATCAGTGTGATAGGCGCCACCGTCTGAGACTATTTTTTGCCGTTGCATGGTAAAGCGCTGCCGCTGACCTACACTTGAGCCGTAGTCAAAATGCAGTTACGGGTCGTTTTTATCTTCCAAAAGGAATAATTATGAAGGCAACTAAATATCTCTTGGCACTGCTGGCGTTCACCTCATTCTCTTCCCTGGCGGCAATTGAAATCACTCGGGAAGAGGCGGCGAAACATACCGAGATCGGTCCGGTGACCATTTCACAAGACGGCGACGACACCGTGGGGATCGACCATGCGCGTCTGTCGAAAGCGGTAGATGAAAAAGGCGGTAAGTATTACGTCATTATCGGTCGCGAGGGGAAAACCACCTTCGAAACCATCAATGCGATAGCCTATAAATAATCAGGCTTAGCCCGCGGCAGGCTGCTCCTGCCGCTTGTCCCTGCGCTTACTTGTCGCCGCCCGTCAATATCAATGCCTGCATATCGGCGAACATCGTTTCCCATTCCGCCTGGTCGATATCCATCAAACCAAAGTAACGCAGCATAAAGGCGCCTTCGGTGGCGAGAAACGCCAGGCGCGCGCGCTTGCCTTCTTCGGTCGTCAAATCCAAACCGGCGATGCGGCTGCGATACCATTCGCGCGTGCTCGCCAGATGCTCCGGCGTTTGAATCAACGTCGCCATCAGCCCGGCGGCCTTGGCGCTGGAGGTCTGATCCGAACTGTGGGTGGCCAGCATATGCGCCCGCACGGCGGTCGGCGGCGAAGGCTCGTCGCCGGCGATCGCCGTGAACAGCGTCTCGTAGGCACTTCCCCAGCGATCGAACATGGCATCGATAAGGGCGTCTTTGCTGCCGAAACAATACTGCACCCCGCCCTTGGAGATCCCCATCGCTTTGGCGACGGCGTCGATGGTCAAGCCGGCGGCCCCCTGGGTGGCGACGATCTCTTCGGCGGTGTCCAAAACCTTGTCGCGATCGATGCTGCGTTGACGTCCCATTAAGAAACCCTTCTTTTCAATACGAACGTATGGATATATATTATCATCAGTATACCACCCGGCATCGCCGGTGGGTTACCCCAATGGCGGCGCCTCCGCGCCGCCCACGTTAACTGGATATGAATTATGTACGCCAAGAACCGCTGGTTGATCCTGACGATGGTCGCCAGCGCCCTTTTCCTGATCGTCATCGATATGACGGTGTTATATACCGCCCTGCCGCGCTTAACCCAGGCGCTGGACGCCAGCGCCTCGCAAAAACTCTGGATCGTCAACGCCTACCCGCTGGTGGTGGCCGGCCTGCTGCCCGGCGCCGGCATGCTGAGCGACCGCATCGGCCATAAGCGGCTGTTTCTCGCCGGGCTGCCGGTGTTTGCCGTCGCGTCGCTGTGCGCCGCGTTCTCGCCCACCGCCGAGTGGCTGATCGCCGCCCGGGTGTTCCTCGCCGTTGGCGCGGCAATGATGATGCCCGCCACGCTGTCCATCGTGCGCCACGTCTTTACCGACGAACGCGAACGCGCGCTGGCAATCGGCATCTGGGCCTCGGTGGCCTCCGGCGGCGCGGCCATCGGCCCGGTGGTCGGCGGCCTGCTGCTGGAGTATTTCTGGTGGGGGTCGGTGTTCCTGATCAATGTGCCGGTCGTACTGCTGGTCTGGCCGCTGGCGTGGAAACTGATCCCGCGCTGCGGTGGCGATAACCCGCGCCCTTCGGACATCGTCGGTTCGGTGCAGATCATGATGGGTCTGGTCGGCGCCATCTATGCGCTGAAGGAGCTGAGCAAGCCGACGCCTGATGTGAGCGCCTTGCTTGTGGCGGCCCTGATCGGCGTGTTGTTCCTGGTGCTGTTCGTGCGTCGTCAGCAGCGCAGCGCCCACCCGATGATCGATTTCTCCCTGTTCCGCAACCGGCTGTTCGCAGGCGGCATCGGCGTGGCCCTGCTGTCGATGGTGGCGCTGATCGGCGTCGAGCTGGTGCTCAGCCAACGCCTACAGCTGGTGCTCGGCCTCAGCCCGCTGCAGGCGGCGCTGTTTATTTTGCCGATCCCGCTGGCCTCGGCGCTGGCGGGGCCCGTAGCCGGCCTGCTGTTGCCGCGCTACGGCGAACGCAGCATCATCCTCGGCGGCTTTGTCCTGACTACCCTCGGCATCGCCGGTCTTGCCGTGTGGTACCAGAGCGGCATGGCACCGCAATTGGTCAGCCTGGCGCTGGTGGGCTTTGGCCTCGGCGGCGTGATCACCGCCGCTTCTACCGCCATCATGCTGAACGCGCCGGAGGAGAAGTCCGGCATGGCGGCGTCCATCGAAGACGTCTCCTACGAACTGGGTGGCGTACTGGGCGTGACGCTGCTCGGCGGGTTGATGACGGCGGTTTACAGCCACAGCCTGGCGCTGCCGGCGGAACTGCCGGTCAGCGATTTGGCCTACGACAGCATCGACGAAGCCCTGCGGCTGGCGGCCGGGCTGGCGGCCGATCGCGCGCAGCAGCTGACGCAGCTGGCGCGTCTGGCCTTTGATCGCGCGTTTATTACGGTGCTGATCGCCGCCGCATTGCTGATGGCGCTGGGTGCCGGCGCGGTGAAACTGGCGCTACGCAAGTAACCGATAAAAGCGGCTTTTTTCGCCTGCGGATCCTGCGTAAACTGATTCGGCAATTTGTTCGACGGATTTATCGTCATCGGTTTTAGCGATGGCAATAATGCCTGTTATCGTGTTTAACCCTGCGATAAATCCGGTTACTGTAACAGCTATGGAAATTGATTCTGTCTACTATCGGAACAAATAATCAGGAGAAGATTATTATGGCAACGGCAAAGAAAGCAGCGAAAACCCATATCGGCCTCGACAGTAAACAATCGGCAAAACTCGCCGAGGCGCTGAACGCGCTGTTGGCGAACTATCAGGTGCTGTATATGAACGTGCGCGGCTATCACTGGAATATTACCGGCCCGCAGTTCTTTGAGCTGCACGCGAAATTCGAAGAGACATATAACGATCTGCTGACCAAGGTGGATGAGCTGGCGGAACGTATTCTGACGCTGGGCTCGCAGCCGCGTCACGCTTTCAGCGACTATCTGAAAACCGCCGACATCAAGGAACACACCAACGTGACCGATGATAAAGGCACGCTGCGCGGCCTGTTGGAAGGGTATTCAATCTTGCTGCAGCAGCAGCGTGAACTGCTCGCGGTAGCGGCAGACGCCGGTGACGAAGGCACCGCGTCGCTGATGAGCGATTACATCAAAGAGCAGGAAAAACAGGTCTGGATGCTCAACGCCTATCTGGGCAAATAACCCTGGCGCCATAACAAAACAGTCCCTCACGGGACTGTTTTCGTTTTACCACTCGCAGGATACCGCAAACAGCAGCGCGCGCCGATGCTGATCGTCCAGGCGGCGCCGCACCCGGATAATATGGCGATTGCTGCACGACTGGCGTTCCAGCCAGCGATGCCGGCGGCGTTGGCTCTGCCGCAACATGCGCCAGCGGCCCACTTCATTTCTACTGCGTCTCATAATTCCGTCACTCGTTCGTCTAATGCCAACCGCGGGCATTATAGCCCTTTCCGCCCGTGATCCAAGCCGCAGTTATCGGCGGCACAGCGGGCGCCACGCGGGCAAAAGCCGCCCTTTCATTTTCAGCAAGTGCCTTAACTTCATCATATTTATGTAACATAAGCGCCGATAAAAGGTTTCGCCTTGACCGATCTGTGCGTACACTCATCATTGGTGGTTTGCGAACGGGATTTTTCGCCTTTATGACAACATTTTATACCGTAATCAGTTGGCTCATGGTGTTCGGCTACTGGCTGCTGATCGCCGGCGTGACGATGCGCATTTTGATGAAACGCCGTGCGGTTCCCTCTGCCATGGCCTGGCTGCTGGTTATCTACATACTGCCGCTGTTCGGCATCGTGGCCTATTTATCGTTCGGCGAGCTGCATCTGGGCAAGCGCCGGGCCGAGCGTGCCAAGGCCATGTGGCCGTCAACCGCCCGCTGGCTGAAAGAGCTGAAAGAGAGCCGCCGCATCTTCGCCACCGAGTACAGCGAGGTCGCCGAACCGCTGTTCCAGCTGTGCAACCGCCGCCAGGGCATCGACGGCGTCAAGGGCAACCAGCTGCAGCTGCTCACCACCACCGACGACACGCTGAAAGCGCTGATCCGCGACATCGAGCTGGCGCGCCACAACATCGAAATGGTGTTCTATATCTGGCAGCCCGGCGGCCTGGTCGATCAGGTGGCCGAATCGCTGATGGCCGCCGCCCGACGCGGCGTACACTGCCGCCTGATGCTCGACTCCGCCGGCAGCCTGCAATTTTTCCGCAGCCCCTACCCGGCGATGATGCGCAACGCCGGCATCGAAGTGGTCGAGGCGCTGAAGGTCAACCTGCTGCGCGTATTTCTACGCCGCATGGACCTGCGCCAGCACCGCAAGGTGGTGCTGATCGACAACTACATCGCCTATACCGGCAGCATGAACATGGTCGATCCGCGCTACTTCAAGCAGGATGCGGGCGTCGGCCAATGGATCGATCTGATGGCGCGCATGGAAGGCCCGGTGGCCACCACCATGGGCATCGTCTATGCCTGCGACTGGGAGATTGAAACCGGCAAGCGCATTCTGCCGCCACCGCCGGACGTCAACATCATGCCGTTCGAGCAGGAAAGCGGCCATACCATTCAGGTGATCGCCTCCGGCCCCGGCTTCCCCGAGGAGATGATCCACCAGGCGTTGCTGACCGCGGTCTATTCCGCCCGCGAGCAGCTGATCATGACCACGCCGTACTTCGTGCCAAGTGACGATCTGCTGCACGCCATTTGCACCGCCGCCCTGCGCGGCGTCGAGGTCAGCATCATCGTGCCGCGCGACAACGATTCGATGATGGTGCGCTGGGCCAGCCGCGCGTTCTTCTCCGAGCTGCTGGAGGCCGGGGTTAAGATCTATCAGTTCGAAGGCGGCCTGCTGCATACCAAGAGCGTGCTGGTGGACGGCCAGCTCAGCCTGGTCGGCACCGTCAATCTGGACATGCGCAGCCTGTGGCTGAATTTCGAAATCACGCTGGTGATCGACGATGACGGCTTCGGCAGCGATTTGGCCTGCGTGCAGGAAGATTACATCGCCCGTTCCCAGCTGCTGAACGCCAAAGAGTGGCTGAAGCGGCCGTTCTGGCATCGCCTGGTCGAGCGCCTGTTCTACTTTTTCAGCCCGCTGCTGTAAAAGCCGCGGCGAGCGTGCTTTAATAGCGCCAAATCATTTGTTATCAGGATTTTTTTATGGATTTGAATAACCGCCTTACCGAAGACGAAACGCTGGAACAGGCCTACGACATCTTCCTCGAATTGGCCGGCGACAATCTGGATCCGGCGGATATTCTGCTGTTCAACCTGCAGTTTGAAGAGCGCGGCGGCGCCGAACTGTACGATCCCTCCGAAGACTGGAGCGAGCACGTGGATTACGACCTGAACCCGGACTTCTTCGCCGAGGTGGTGATCGGTCTGGCGGACAGCGACGGCGAGCCGATCAACGACGTGTTCGCCCGCGTGCTGATCTGCCGTGAGAAAGACCACAAGCTGTGCCACATTCTGTGGAAAGAGTGATTCGCCGTTAGCGCATCGGATAAAAAAAGCCCCGCTCATTCAGCGGGGCTTTTTGTTGCCGACTAGCGGCACATTACAACGGATCGACCTTCAGGCAGGACACCGCGTGGCGGAAACTGCCCTCCAGCAGCGGACGCGTCTTGGCGCACTCCGGCCCGGCTATCGGGCAGCGGGTGCGGAACACGCAGCCGGTCGGCGGGTTGATCGGCGAAGGCAGCTCCCCTTCCAACAGCTGGATCTGCTTCTCCTTCTCCTTGTCCGGATCCGGGATCGGCACCGCCGACATCAGCGCTTTGGTGTAAGGGTGCTGCGGGTTGTGGTACACCTCGTCATAGGTGCCCAGCTCCACCGCATGGCCCAGATACATCACCAGCACGCGATCGGAAATGTGCTTCACCACCGCCAAGTCGTGGGCGATAAAGATCAGTGACAGGCCCATTTCGCGCTGCAGCTGCTGCAACAGGTTCACCACCTGCGCCTGAATCGATACGTCCAGCGCGGAGACCGGCTCGTCGCAGATCACCAGCTTCGGCTCGAGGATCAGCGCGCGTGCGATGCCGATACGCTGGCACTGGCCGCCGGAGAACTCGTGCGGGTAGCGGTTGATCAGGTTAGGCAGCAGACCGACCTTCAGCATCATTGCCTTGACCTTGTCCTTCACTTCCTGACGCGGCATTTTCGGGTAGTAGGTGCGCAGCGGCTCGGCGATGATCTCGCCGATGGTCATGCGCGGGTTGAGCGACGCCAGCGGATCCTGGAAGATCATCTGAATATCGCTGCGGGTTTTGCGCCAGTCGGCGTCGCTCATGCCCAGCAGATCTTTCCCCAGCCAGGCAACGCGCCCGCTGGTGGCCTTCACCAGGCCGATGATGGCGCGCGCGAAGGTGGATTTGCCACAGCCGGATTCGCCGACCACGCCCAGGGTTTCCCCCTCGAACAGCCGCAGCGTGACGCCATCGACCGCTTTCAGGGTTTTCGGCGGCTGCCAGAACCACTGTTTATCGTCATGAATGTCGAAGTGCACTTTCAGATCGGCCACTTCGAGCAGCACTTTCTTGTCGGTTACCGCTGTCATACCAACGCCTCCACCGGTTTAAAGCAGGCGCGCAGGCGCCCTTCCCCAAATTGCTCCAACGGCGGAGCGCTCGCGCACTGCTCCATGGCGTACGGACAGCGCGGCTGGAACGGGCAGCCTTTCGGCAACCGCAGCAGGTTCGGCGGGTTGCCGGGAATGGTCAGCAACGCTTCGCCTTCGGCGTCGAGACGCGGCACCGCGTTCAACAGACCGATGGAGTACGGGTGGCTCGGCTGGTAGAACACCTCGCGCGCGCTGCCGTATTCCATGGTGCGGCCGGCGTACATCACCAGCACCTTGTTGCAGATGCCGGCCACCACGCCCAGGTCGTGGGTGATCATGATGATGGCGGTGTTGAACTCGCGCTTCAGCTCGTTGAGCAGCGTCATGATCTGCGCCTGAACGGTAACGTCCAGCGCGGTGGTCGGTTCGTCGGCAATCAGCAGCTTTGGCCGACACAGCAGCGCCATGGCGATCATCACGCGCTGGCGCATGCCACCGGAAAACTCATGCGGATACATGCGCATGCGCTTGCGCGCTTCCGGCATTTTCACCGCGTCGAGCATGCGTACCGACTCTTCAAAGGCTTCGCTTTTGCTCATTTTCTTATGCAGCATCAGCACTTCCATCAGCTGTTCGCCAACGCGCATATAAGGGTTGAGCGAGGTCATCGGGTCCTGGAAGATCATCGAGATCTCTTCTGCCCGCAGCTTGTTGAGCTGATTTTCCGGCAGGTTGAGGATTTCACGGCCGTTGAATTTGGCCGAACCGCCGATGCGGCCATTGCTGGCCAGCAGGCCCATCAGAGCGAACGCTGTCTGCGATTTACCGGAGCCGGACTCACCGACGATGCCCAGCGTTTCCCCGGCGCGCAGGTCGAAGTTCAGATCGTTCACCGCCGTCACGTCGCCGTCCGGGGTGGAGAACGTGACGCGCAGGTCTTTCACGTCCAGCAGCGGCGACGTTTTGACCCCGGCGCCGGTTTGCAGTTGAGGATGTTCAATGGTGCTCATGATTGCACTCCTTAACGATCTTTCGGGTCGAGGGCGTCACGCAGGCCATCGCCGATAAAGTTGAAACAGAACAGAGTGACAACCAGGAAACCCGCCGGGAACAGCAGCAACCACGGTGAAACTTCCATTGAGTTGGCGCCGTCGCTGAGCAATGCGCCCCAACTGCTGAGCGGCTCCTGCGTGCCCAGCCCCAGGAAACTGAGGAAGGATTCGAACAGGATCATGCTCGGCACCAGCAGCGACGCATACACCACCACCACGCCGAGCACGTTCGGCACGATATGGCGCAGCACGATATTGCGCGTGGAGACGCCGCACACCAGCGCCGCTTCGATGAATTCCTTACGCTTCAGGCCGAGGGTTTGGCCGCGCACGATACGCGCCATATCCAGCCACGACACCATGCCGATCGCCACGAAGATGAGCAGGATGTTCTGGCCGAAGAAGGTCACCAGCAGGATCACGAAGAACATGAACGGGAAGGAGTTGAGGATCTCCAGCAGGCGCATCATCACCGAGTCGACCTTGCCGCCCAGATAGCCGGACATTGCGCCGTACAGGGTGCCCACCACCACCGCCACCAGCGCCGCCGCCACGCCGACCATCAGCGAGATGCGCCCGCCGATCGCCACGCGCACCAGCAGATCGCGCCCGGAGGAGTCAGTGCCGAAATAGTGCCCCGATTCCACGCTTGGGGCGGCGGACATCATCGCCCAGTCGGTATCGTCGTAGGCAAACTGCGACAGCATCGGCGCCAGCGCCACAAACAGCGTGATCAGCACCAGAATAAACAGGCTGCTGACCGCCGCGCGGTTGTGCATAAAGCGCCGACGCGCGTCTTGCCACAGGCTGCGCCCTTCCACTTCCAGCTTCTCGCTGAAGTTTTCCAGAGCTTCGCTGTTCTTTTTAGTCAACATCATTCGCGTGCTCCAGATTAATAACGGATTTTCGGATCGATGACCGCATACAGCACATCGACGATCGCGTTGAACAGAATGGTCAGGGCGCCCACCAGAATGGTCAGGCTCAGCACCAGGGAGTAGTCGCGGTTCAGCGCGCCGTTAACGAACAGCTGGCCGATCCCCGGCAGACCGTAGATGGTTTCGATCACCATCGATCCTGTGATGATACCGACGAACGCCGGCCCCATGTAGGACAGCACCGGCAGCAGCGCCGGCTTCAGCGCGTGGCGGAAAATGATGCGACGCATCGGCAAGCCTTTGGCGCGCGCGGTACGGATGAAGTTGGAGTGCAGCACTTCAATCATCGAGCCACGCGTGATACGGGCGATGCTGGCGATATAGGCAAGCGACAGCGCCACCATCGGCAGGATGATGAATTTAGGCGCGCCGCCGTTCCAGCCACCGCCCGGCAGCCATTTCAGCGTGATGGCGAAGATCAGCACCAGCAGCGGCGCCACCACGAAACTGGGTATCACCACCCCGGTCATGGCGAACCCCATCACCGTGTAGTCCCATTTGGTGTTCTGATTCAGCGCGGCAATCACGCCTGCGCTCACCCCCAGCACCACTGCCAGCAGAAACGCGGCCAGGCCGAGTTTGGCGGACACCGGGAAAGAGCTGGCGACCAGATCGTTCACCGAATAGTCCTTGTATTTAAAGGACGGGCCGAAGTCTCCCTGCGCAAGCTGCGCCAGATAATGACCGTACTGTTTCCAGATCGGGTCGTTCAAATGATATTTGGCTTCGATGTTCGCCATAACTTCCGGCGGCAATGCGCGTTCCCCGGTAAATGGACTGCCGGGTGCCAGGCGCATCATGAAGAATGAGATGGTGATAAGGATAAATAGTGTCGGGATCGCTTCCAACAAGCGACGAAGTATAAATTTAAGCATTGCCCTAACCCTGTGCGACAGCCTGATGACGGCTTATTATTCTCAACATGGGCCGGCGGCCTGCGCCGCCGGCTCTTACCGTATCAATGCTTGATGATGTACAGGTTTTTGTCGTACACGTTATCAAGCGGGTCTTTGCCGGTGTAACCACCGACGTAAGGTTTCACCAAACGGGCGTTCACATAGTAATACAGCGGAACGATGGCGGAATCTTTGTCCAGCTGAACTTCCGCTTTCTGATACAGCTCGGCGCGCTCGTCTTTGGTCTTCGCGGTCAACACGTTGGCCATCAGCTTGTCGAACTCGGCGCTCTTGTAGTGCGGGGTATTACTGCTGCTGTCGGACAGCATCATGTTCAGGAACGAGCTCGGCTCGTTGTAGTCGGCACACCAGCCGGCGCGCGCCACGTCATAGGTGCCCTGATGACGGGTATCCAGGAAGGTTTTCCACTCCTGGTTCACCAGCTTCACGTCCACGCCCAGGTTTTTCTTCCAGATGGAGGCGGCGGCGATCGCCAGCTTCTTGTGCAGATCGGAGGTGTTGTACAACAGGGAGAAGGTCAGCGGTTTGCCCGGGCCGTAGCCGGCGTCGGCCAGCAGTTTCTTCGCCACTTCGTTGCGTTTTTCCTGCGTCCAGCCGAACCACTCCGGTGCGGTCAGCTTGGCACCGTCGGTGTATGGCGGCGTAAAGCTGTAGGCCGGCAGGTCGCCCTGGTTTTTCACCTTGTTGACGATGATGTCGCGGTCCATGCCCAGCTTCAGCGCTTCACGCACGCGCGCATCGGTGAACGGCGCCTTCTGGTTGTTGATTTCGTAGTAATAGGTGCACAGGTAAGGATCGACATGCACCTCTTTCGGGATCTCTTTCTTCAGCTTCTGGAACAGTTCGATCGGCATGTTGTTGTAGGTCATGTCGATTTCACCGGTGCGGTAGCGGTTAACGTCGGTCACTTCCGACGAAATAGGCAGGAACGTCACTTTATTGATGATGGTTTTGGCGTTATCCCAATATTCCGGGTTGCGTTCCAGTACGATGCGTTCGTTGACAATCCAGTCTTTCAGTTTGTAAGCGCCGTTGCTGACGTAGTTGGCCGGCAGCGTCCACTTCTCGCCAAACTTCTCTACCGCGTCTTTGTAAACGGGCTTCATGGCGTAGTGCGGGGTCATTTCAACCAGATAAGGCACCGGCTCGCTCAGGGTCACCTGGAAGGTGTGGTCGTCGATGGCCTTCACGCCCAGCGTCGACTTGTCTTTTTTACCGGCGATGATGTCATCGACGTTTTCCACATGGGCGTACTGCAGGTAGCTGGCGTAAGGCGACGCGGTTTTCGGATCCACCACGCGCTGCCAGCTGTAGACGAAATCTTGCGCCGTCACCGGCTTGCCGTTGGACCATTTTGCGTCTTTACGCAGGTGGAAGGTCCAGACTTTGAAATCCTTGTTATCCCAGCTTTCCGCGACGCCCGGCACGATGGAACCGTCCGGGCTGTTGTTCGCCAGGCCTTCCATCAGGTCGCGCGTGACGTTGTTTTCCGGCACGCCCTCGATCTTGTGCGGATCCAGCGACTGCACTTCGGAACCGTTGTTTTTGACGATTTCTTGCTTGTCGGCCAGCTGCACGCCCGCCGGGACGTCAGCGGCGAAAGCGCTGGTGGTTGCTGTGATACCCAGCGCGGCGATGACGCCGGCGGCAATGAGCGTTTTCTTCGTGATGTTGGTCATACTTATCGACTCCAGTTTTTTATTATCACAGGCTCTTCGTGGAACCCGCGTTGCCCGTAAGCGGACTTTGTTTTCCCGCCGCCGCGGAACGAATGCGGCGGCCGGCCTTCCCTATATTCCCCTGCCCCTCGGCGTGAGGAATACCCCTTTACTGCTTGATAATGTAAAGATTTTTAACGTCGGTATAGTCCAGCGGATCTTTGCCGGTGAACCCACCCACCGTCGGCTTGATCAAACGCGCGCTGACGCGGTAATAAACCGGGACCAACGCGGAGTCTTTGTCCAGCTGCGCTTCCGCCTGCTGATAGAGCGCGGCGCGCGCGGCCTCATCCGGCGCCTTCAGCGTGGCGGCCATGATGGCGTCGAACGCCGGGCTCTTGTAGAACACGGTATTGATGCTGCTGTTGGACAGAACCAGGTTCAGGAACGCGCTGGGTTCGTTGTAATCCCCGCACCAGGTGGCACGCGCCACGTCGTATTGCCCCTGATGGCGGCTCTCCAGCGAAGTTTTCCATTCCTGGTTGCGCAGCGTGACCTCGGCGCCCAGATTCTTCTTCCACATCGACGCGGCAGCGATCGCCTGCTGTTTGTTTTGATCGGAGGTGTTGTACAGCAGCGAGAACTTCAGCGGCTTGGCGTCGCTGTAGCCCGCTTCCGCCAGCAGTTTCCTGGCTTCGGCGTTGCGTTGCTCCTGACTCCAGCCGGCCCACGCAGGCTGAGTGAAGCTGGCGCCTTCCGTGAAGGTTGGCGTGAAGCTGTAGGCCGGGATTTGCCCCTGGCCCATGATCTTGTTGGCGATAATGTCGCGATCCAGCGTCATCTTCACCGCCGTACGCACGCGCGGATCGGTGAACGGCGCCCGCTTGTTATTGAGCTCGTAATAGAAGGTGCACAGATAAGGGTTAACGTGCAGCTGCTCGGGCATTTCGCGTTTCATCTTGACGTACAGGTACGGCGGAATGGCGCTGTTGGTGATGTCGATCTCGCCGCTGCGGAAGCGGTTGACGTCGCTGACCTCCGAGGTAATCGGCAGGAAGGTCGCCTGATTGATCACCGTTTGCTTGTTGTTCCAGTAGCTCGGGCTGCGCTCCAGCACAATGCGCTCGTTCACCACCCACTCTTTCAGGCGGTAAGCGCCGTTGCCGACATAGTTGGCGGGCAGCGTCCATTTATCGCCGAATTTCTCCACCACCGCCCGTTTCACCGGTTTGAGCGACGTGTGGCTCAGCATGCTGATGAAATACGGCACCGGTTCGCTCAGGGTCACCTGCAGCGTCTGGTCGTCCAGCGCCTTAACGCCGAGGGTCTGCGGGCTCTTCTTCCCGGTCAGGATGTCGTCGATATTCTCGACTTTGGTGTATTGCAGGTAGCTGGCATAGGGCGAAGCGATTTTCGGATCGGCCAGACGCTGCCAGCTGTAGACGAAGTCTTGCGCGGTCACCGGGCTGCCGTCGCTCCACACCGCGCCGGGGCGCAGGTGGAAGGTCCACTGCTGATAATTCTGGTTTTCCCAGCTTGTCGCCGCCGCCGGCACCACATGCCCGTTGGCGTCGGTGCTCACCAGCCCTTCCAGCAGGTTAAGAATGATATTGCTTTCCGGGACGCCCTCGACCTTATGCGGATCCAATGAAGCCACTTCGCTACCGTTGTTGATCACAATATTCTGCTGCTGCGCCAATTGGACGCCGGCCGGAACCTCTGCCGCCAAACTGCTATTTACGGCGCCGGCGCCCAGCGCGCCGCTAATCAACAAGGTCAAAGAAGTACGCTTCAGGGTTTGCTGCATAATCGAGGCTCCTTTTCACCGACAAGCATCGCTTATCGAAGTTTGTGAAGTGTTTATAAGAATTCTAAATAAACGGATACCAGCAAAAATCATTCCCGTTTTTGTGGCGCATTTCAGTTAATTGACCACGGGAAAGTTGCTCGGAAATTAGCAGAAGCCAAATTCCATAGCCAATAAATTTTACGAAAATGTTAAGCAATTCTCTTTTATCGCACGAAGCCCAATCCGGCCACCAAGATGGAAGGCAGGAAAAATCGAGATCATCAGTATGATTTTAAAGACAAAAAAGCCACATTCATTTCAATTGAAACCATCAGCACGATCTCACTGCTGCAAAAAGAAACATTCAGTTAACAATCTAACCATTCAAAGAACAAACACCTGCCTATGTGCGGTTAATCACTAATAACACCTGGATGAAAGTGAGACAAGCCCCACAGAATGATGTGACTAATTTAACAACAGCGTGACCGTTTAGCGGGGGCGAAATGGGCAGAAATGGGGGAGGAAAAGTGATTGAAATAACGCTTAGCGTTTTTTTTGAGCAACAACATGAGATTTATGCAACATAAGAGTGCAACCGCATAAATTTTATTCATCCTGTGCACTATAATAATGCGAGCCAATAAATAATTTAAACTTTAAAATTAATTTTAGCCGCGCTAACGCGAAAGGTGCGCGGCTAAACAAGGCGTATTACAACAGGCCGGGGAATATCGCCTTAATGCCGGTAACGATAAACTCGATGCCGAGCGCCATTAGCAGCAGACCCATGATACGGGTGATCACGTTGATGCCGGTCTGCCCCAGCAAACGCACCAACAGCGGCGCGGCGCGGAACAACAGCCAGCAGCAAAAGGCGAACAAGGCGATAGCGACCGTAAAACCGAGCAGGCTTTGCCAGTTGTGATAACGGGAGCTCCACACGATGGTGGAACTGATCGCCCCCGGCCCCGCCATCAGCGGCAGCGCTAACGGCACCACGCCGATGCTTTCGCGGATCGCGCTCTCCGACTTCTCCTGTTTGTTCTGTTTGTCTTCCCCCAGCTTGCCGCTGATCATCGACATGGCGATGGTCACCACCAGAATACCGCCGGCGATGCGGAACGAATCGATAGAGATGCCGAACATCCGCAGGATCCCTTCCCCCAGGAACAGCGAGGTCCACAGAATGATGGCGACCGACAGGTTGGCGGTCAGGTTGGTTTTATTGCGCCCCGCTTCCGCCTGGTAACTGGTCATGCTGATGAACACCGGCAAAATGCCCACCGGGTTGACCAGTGCAAACAGACCGACAAAGAACTTGATAAAGCCGGAAAGATCCAACAGAGATTGGCCCACAGATGGCTCCGCGTTAAGTACTATAAAAAGGTGTGCTGCCTATGCGCGCTAATGTAATGGAATTGCCGCGGGTAATCCATCCGGCCAGAGCAGCATTTTTGACTGTCAGCAAGTTATGCAGCGAAACAAATGCCCTTTGTTAAAGTGATGTATGGCCTTTTGATTTTTTATGTTGAAAAAAGAGTCATTGCTCACAGTTATCAAGAATGATTCCCAACACCCGCAAGCTGAAAGGTGTCAGCTTGCAGTTTTCATGATTTAGATCACAAATCAACTACCCAACAGTGGGTAAGCTCTTAGTCGTAGGCAGGGAGTAGAACAAAGTGGGTGGCCACATCGCCGATTCCGTTCTCCTCACGGTCTGCCCCTCCGGCTGGCGTAGGGTAAAGCTCTTTAAGCAAATCAGCAGCATGCGAAGAAATAACGCGGGAAAGCCCCGGTATTCTCATCACCGTTTATTCCCGTTAGGACTATACTAGTGGCTCGCACGGCTTATTTACTGAAAGAGTTTAACATTATCAGGAGAGCATTATGGCTGTAACGAATGTCGCTGAACTGAACGAGCTTGTCGCACGTGTCAAAAAAGCCCAGCGCGAATATGCCAACTTCACTCAAGAGCAAGTGGATAAAATCTTCCGCGCTGCCGCCCTCGCCGCTGCTGATGCCCGTATCCCGTTGGCCAAAATGGCCGTGGAAGAATCCGGAATGGGTATCGTCGAAGACAAAGTGATCAAAAACCACTTCGCTTCCGAGTACATCTACAACGCCTATAAAGACGAAAAAACCTGTGGCATCCTGTCTGAAGATGACACCTTCGGTACCATCACCATCGCCGAACCTATCGGCCTGATTTGCGGTATCGTTCCTACCACCAACCCAACTTCTACCGCGATCTTCAAAGCGCTGATCAGCCTGAATACCCGTAACGGCATCATCTTCTCGCCGCACCCGCGTGCGAAGAATGCCACCAATAAAGCCGCCGATATCGTGCTGCAGGCCGCTATCGCCGCCGGCGCGCCAAAAGACATCATCGGTTGGATCGACCAACCGACCGTCGAGCTGTCCAACCAGCTGATGCACCACCCGGACATCAACCTGATCCTGGCCACCGGTGGCCCGGGCATGGTGAAGGCCGCCTACAGCTCCGGCAAGCCTGCCATCGGCGTCGGTGCCGGTAATACCCCGGTCGTGGTAGACGAAACCGCAGACATCAAGCGCGTGGTCGCCTCTATCCTGATGTCCAAAACCTTCGACAGCGGCGTTATCTGCGCTTCCGAACAGTCGGTCATCGTCGTCGACTCTATTTATGATGCGGTACGCGAACGTTTCGCTTCCCACGGCGGCTATCTGCTGCAGGGTAAAGAACTGAAAGCGGTTCAGGACATCATCCTGAAAAACGGCGGTCTGAACGCGGCCATCGTGGGGCAATCCGCACCGAAAATCGCCGAGATGGCAGGCATCAAAGTGCCGGCCAACACCAAAGTGCTGATCGGCGAAGTGAAGCTGGTCGACGAGTCCGAGCCTTTCGCCCATGAAAAACTGTCGCCTACCCTGGCGATGTACCGGGCCAAAGACTTCGAAGACGCCGTCGCCAAAGCTGAAAAACTGGTTGCCATGGGCGGTATCGGCCACACCTCCTGCCTGTACACCGACCAGGATAACCAAACGGCTCGCATCGCCTACTTCGGCGATAAAATGAAAACGGCTCGTATCCTGATCAACACCCCGGCTTCTCAGGGCGGTATCGGCGACCTGTATAACTTCAAACTCGCGCCTTCGCTGACGCTGGGTTGCGGCTCCTGGGGTGGTAACTCCATCTCTGAGAACGTCGGACCTAAACACCTGATCAACAAGAAAACTGTAGCGAAGCGAGCAGAAAACATGTTGTGGCATAAACTTCCGAAATCGATCTACTTCCGCCGGGGCTCGCTGCCTATCGCGCTGGAAGAAGTGGCGACCGACGGGGCAAAACGCGCCTTCATCGTGACCGACCGTTTCCTGTTCAACAACGGCTATGCCGACCAGATCACCAAGGTTCTGAAGTCTCACGGCATCGAAACCGAAGTGTTCTTCGAAGTGGAAGCCGATCCGACGCTGAGCATCGTGCGCAAGGGCGCAGAGCAGATGAACTCCTTCAAACCGGACGTCATCATCGCGCTGGGCGGCGGTTCGCCGATGGACGCCGCGAAAATCATGTGGGTGCTGTACGAACATCCTGAAACCCACTTCGAGGATCTGGCGCTGCGCTTCATGGACATCCGTAAGCGTATCTACAAGTTCCCGAAAATGGGCGTGAAAGCGAAAATGATCGCCATCACCACCACTTCAGGCACCGGTTCGGAAGTCACGCCGTTTGCCGTCGTAACCGACGACACCACCGGACAGAAATACCCGTTGGCCGACTATGCGCTGACCCCGGACATGGCAATTGTCGATGCCAACCTGGTGATGAACATGCCGAAATCCCTGTGCGCCTTCGGCGGTCTGGATGCGGTCACCCACGCGCTGGAAGCCTACGTTTCAGTGCTGGCGAACGAATACTCCGACGGCCAGGCGTTGCAAGCGCTGAAACTGTTGAAAGAGTATCTGCCGGCCAGCTATAAAGAAGGCGCGAAAAATCCGGTTGCCCGTGAACGCGTGCACAACGCCGCCACCATCGCCGGTATCGCCTTCGCCAACGCCTTCCTCGGGGTCTGTCACTCCATGGCGCACAAGCTGGGTTCGGAGTTCCACATTCCGCACGGCCTGGCCAACGCGATGCTGATTTCCAACGTCATTCGCTACAACGCGAACGACAACCCGACCAAGCAGACGGCCTTCAGCCAGTACGACCGCCCTCAGGCGCGCCGCCGCTACGCTGAAATCGCCGACCACCTCGGCCTGAGCGCACCGGGCGACCGCACTGCGCAGAAGATTGAGAAACTGCTGGCCTGGCTGGACGAGCTGAAAACCGAGTTGGGCATCCCAACCTCCATCCGTGAAGCGGGTGTGCAGGAAGCGGACTTCCTGGCGAAAGTCGACAAGCTGTCGGAAGACGCATTCGACGACCAATGTACCGGCGCCAACCCACGCTATCCGCTGATTGCCGAGCTGAAGCAAATCATGCTGGATACCTTCTACGGCCGCGAATTCAGCGAAGCGGTAGAAGAGGAAGCGGCCGCTCCGGCTGCCGCCAAAGCCACGGTAAAGAAGTCCAAGAAATAACGGTTCCGTGAACCGATAAAAAAACCCGCCAAACGGCGGGTTTTTTATTGCGCCTGAGGCGCTGCATTTCGATTCACGCCGCCAAAACGCTTCAGCGGGCTCTGGCGGCGTTTTCACTCCTAATCCAGGGAGTGAATCGCCTCTTTATAATGCTTGCGGCAGACGGAGACATAGCTCTCGTTACCGCCAATCACCACCTGTTCACCGGCATGCATCGCTTTGCCATTCTCGTCCAGTCGCAGCACCATATTGGCTTTGCGCCCGCAGTGACAGATGGTTTTCAATTCCACCAGCTTATCGGCCCAGGCCAGCAAATATTGGCTGCCGGTAAACAACTCACCGAGAAAATCGGTGCGCAGGCCGTAACACAATACGGGAATGTCCAGTTGGTCCACCACATCGCACAATTGCTCAACCTGCGCTTTGGTCAGGAACTGGCTTTCATCGAGCAGCACACAATGCACCTGCTGCTGTTGATGCTCTTGCTGAATCATGGCGAAGAGCATTGAGTCGTTGGTATAGAGCTGGGCCTGTGAAGATAACCCGATGCGCGAGCTGACTTTGCCTACGCCATAGCGGTGATCGATCTCCGCGGTGAACACCAGCGTGCGCATACCACGCTCTTGATAGTTATATGAAGACTGTAGCAGCGCGGTAGACTTGCCGGCATTCATCGCAGAGTAATAAAAATAAAGTTGAGCCATGGCCCCGCCACTCCGATGGTATAAGAAATATTCAAATGTTGATTAGGACGGTGAGTGTACCATAACCCGCCCCCCGGCTCAGCCCAAAGCGAACGAATATTGCGTTCGCCGTAATAATGCGCTTTCAAGCGAAACATATCGTTCTGTCGGCATGTTCTATTTACAGCTATTTACAGGATAATGTATGCCTGTCATCACTATTAATTCTTGCTAATGGTTAGCCCCGGGCATTTGCCCATTAATGCATAGCCGCCCTTTCCCCTCCGCAGGCGCTGTAGCTGCGGCGGAACGCCTGTCTATTTATACGTGGGGCCAATAACGGGCATTTAATCGCCTTCACCGACGCCCCGACGTTACCTGACGCAATCTTTACCTATATACCCCTATTGTTTACAATGTCTGCCTTGCCATGGCGTGATTAAGCCCACAGAACCCATTGTAATATTGATATAAATTACGGCGATAACTTATCGATGAAAGCCTTGCGACACGCGCCCTTTAAAGCCTGTCTGCTGAAATTTTGACTTAAGCTCGATGAAGGTAATAGTTAACAGGCCTTCCTATTATTTGTCGGACTGATCCGATTAACGGTTTTTTTAAAGGTAAATTTGAGTATTCAAGTCAATTTGGCTATTGCAGAAAAGAAAAGAGCACTCTATTATTATCGAGACGCCCCCCACCAATATAATTTGAGACTAGGACAATGAGCGAAGCATTAAAGATTTTGAACAACATCCGCACCCTGCGCGCCCAGGCAAGAGAATGCACTCTGGAAACGCTGGAAGAAATGCTCGAGAAACTGGAAGTTGTTGTGAACGAACGTCGCGAAGAAGACAGCCAGGCTCAAGCAGAAATCGAAGAACGCACTCGTAAGCTGCAGCAATACCGCGAAATGCTGATTGCTGACGGTATCGACCCGAATGAACTGCTGCAAACCATGGCTGCCAACAAGGCTGCCGGTAAAGCAAAACGTGCAGCACGTCCTGCTAAATACCAATATAAAGACGAAAACGGCGAGCTGAAAACCTGGACCGGCCAAGGCCGTACTCCTGCGGTGATTAAGAAAGCTATCGAAGAGCAAGGTAAATCTCTGGACGATTTCCTGCTGTAATAGCGATTCAGTCCGTATCTGAAAGGCTCCCTGCGGGGGGCCTTTTCATTTTAAAGCTTATCGTTCTGTACCCGCCCCCCTATCCTTTTAGTAAATATCCTAATTCGCTTTTCCTTCGATCATGAAATTTCAGTGAAAAAAAAGGGACCCTAAGGCCCCCTTTATCGCATTTACCCACGTTCAATTATGAACCTGGTAGAATGCCTTATACCAGTCAACGAAGCGCTTCACGCCCTCTTCAACGCTGGTTTCCGGTTTAAAACCAATGTCACGATAAAGCTCTTCCGTATCTGCGCTGGTATCCATCACGTCGCCAGGCTGCATCGGCAGCATATTCTTACGGGCGGTCACCCCCAATGCCTGCTCCAACGCACGGATATATTCCATCAGTTTAACAGGCGTGTTATTGCCGATAGTATAAACATGATACGGTGCGGAACTGGTCGCCGGCGATCCCTGTTCAACGGTCCATGACGGATCCGCCTGCGGAATAACCGCCTGCAGCCGTACAATCGCCTCAGCGATATCATCAATGTAAGTAAAGTCACGGTGCATTTCACCGTGGTTATATACATCGATGCTCTCCCCCGCCAATATGGCCTTGGTGAATTTGAACAGCGCCATATCCGGACGCCCCCAAGGGCCATATACGGTAAAGAATCGCAGCCCCGTCGTCGGGAGACCGTATAAATGGGAGTAGCTGTGTGCCATCAGCTCATTGGCCTTTTTCGTTGCCGCATACAATGACACCGGATGATCAACCGAATCTTCGGTCGCAAACGGCAGCTTGCGATTCAGGCCATATACCGAACTGGAAGAGGCGTAGAGCAAATGCTCGACTTTATTATGACGGCAGCCTTCCAGAACGTTTAAATGGCCGATCAGGTTAGCATCCGCATAAGCCAACGGATTGACCAGCGAATAACGTACGCCGGCTTGAGCCCCCAAATGAATGACTCGTTGGAACTGATGCTCGGCGAACAATGCCGCCATCCCTTCACGATCGGCCAAATCCAGCTTGATAAAGCGGAATCCCGGCTTATCCGCCAGTCTGTCCAGACGGGCCGTTTTCAGGCCCACGTCATAATAGTCGTTCAGGTTATCAATGCCGACAACCTGATGACCGGCGGTCAACAAACGCTCTGCAACGTGATAGCCAATAAATCCTGCGGCGCCTGTAACCAGGAATTTCATGCCCACTCCTTAAATAACCGGTTTAATCGAGGCGCCGCGGCCAATCGCGTAGTAGGTAAAGCCGCGATTCTCCAAACGCTCCGGATCGTACAGGTTACGTCCATCGAAGATCACCGGCTGCTTCAGTTCACTTTTGATCACGTCGAAGTCCGGTGCGCGGAAATTCTGCCATTCGGTGCAGATCACCAGAGCATCGGCGCCGTGCAGCGCAGCCTCTTTGGTACCCATCAGCTTCAAGTCGTCACGCTGGCCATAGATGCGTTGGACTTCGTTCATTGCTTCCGGGTCGTAGGCTTGAACGGTGGCGCCGGCAGCCCACAGTTGCTCCATCAGCACGCGGCTGGACGCTTCACGCATGTCATCGGTATTCGGCTTGAACGCCAGGCCCCACAGCGCGAAGGTTTTGCCCTTCAGATCGCTGCCGAAGTAGTCTTTGATAAAGCTGTTCAGCTTATCTTTCTGTTGGTAGTTGACCTGCTCAACCGCCTGCAGCAGCTTCGGTTGATAACCGATCTGCTCCGCCGTGCGGATCAACGCCTGGACATCTTTCGGGAAGCAAGAACCACCGTAGCCGCAGCCAGGGTATATGAAGTGATAACCGATGCGTGAGTCGGAACCGATGCCCTGACGCACTTTCTCAATGTCCGCCCCCAGCATTTCCGCCAGGTTGGACATTTCGTTCATAAAGCTGATCTTGGTCGCCAGCATGCAGTTGGCAGCATACTTGGTCAGCTCTGCGCTACGGATATCCATCATGATCATACGATCGTGATTGCGGTTAAACGGCTCGTACAGCTCGCGAATAGGTTCGATCACATCTTTATTATCGGTACCGATAACGATGCGCTCAGGGCGCATACAGTCTGCTACCGCCGCACCTTCCTTCAGGAATTCCGGGTTAGACACCACGTCGAACGGCACGCTGCTGCCGCGTTTCGCCAGCGTTTCCGCCATCACCTGACGCACTTTGTCCGCCGTGCCGACCGGAACGGTGGACTTGTCGATCACCACTTTACGATCGGTCATGTGCTCGGCGATGGTGCGCGCAACCGCAGTGACATATTTCAGGTCAGCGGAACCGTCTTCATCCGGCGGCGTACCGACGGCGATGAACTGGATATTCCCGTGCGCCACGCCCGCTTTGGCATCGGTAGTGAAATGCAGACGGCCGGCCTCATAGTTTTGCTGCACCAGCGGCGTCAGGCCCGGTTCAAAAATCGGGATATTTCCTTTTTTCAGGTTTTCGACTTTTCGCTCATCGACGTCAATGCACATAACGTCATGGCCAACTTCAGCCAGCACGGCGGCCTGCACCAGACCCACATAACCAATACCAAAAACTGTTACTTTCATGTGAAAATCCTAGTTTTTCAAATTAAGACGAAAGATCACTCAATTATTTCTTGTCAGCGGCAACAACCTGTTGCAGCCACTGAGAAAATTCTTTACCGAGGCTGGCATGGCGCATGCCGTATTCCACAAATGCCTGCATGTAACCCAGTTTGTTGCCACAATCATGGCTCACGCCTTTCAGGTGATACGCTTCCACCGTTTCCTGCTGCATCAACATTTCGATGCTGTCAGTCAGCTGAATTTCGTCGCCGGCACCTGGAGGCGTTTTCGCCAACAGCGGCCAAATATCGGCGGACAGCACGTAACGACCGACAATCGCCAGGTTGGAAGGCGCTTTATCCGGCGACGGCTTCTCGACCACGCTGACCATCGGCGCGCTTTCGCCAGGTTGCAGATCGACGCCCTTGCAGTCGGCTACGCCGTAGTTTCCGACATCCTTATGCGGCACGGGTTCAACCATGATCTGGCTGACGCCGGTGGCTTCGAAGCGCTGCAGCATGTCGTGCAGGTTGTCTTTTTTCGGATCGGCGCTGTATTCATCGAGGATCACGTCCGGCAACACCACGGCGACCGGCTCATCGCCCACCATCGGGTAGGCGCACATGATAGCGTGCCCCAGGCCTTTGGCATTCCCCTGGCGGACTTGCATCACGGTAACGCCTTTCGGGCAGATCGACTGTACTTCATCCAGCAATTGGCGCTTGACGCGTTTTTCCAGCATCGCTTCCAGTTCGAAACTGGTATCAAAATGGTTTTCGATCGAGTTTTTGGAGGAGTGAGTGACCAGCACAATCTCGTTAATCCCTGCCGCAATGCACTCATTGACGACGTATTGGATCAGCGGTTTATCAACCAGCGGCAGCATTTCTTTTGGAATGGCTTTGGTGGCCGGTAACATCCGCGTACCCAAGCCTGCAACCGGGATCACGGCTTTTCTGACTTTGCGATTTACAGCAGGCATTATTTCCTCTCTTAAAGCTAAAACGCTCATTTTATGAGCTTGGGCTCGATATAAAAAAAACCTTCGGAGTATACCAGCTTATGCGCGCCGAGCATTAGCCAGAACACAAATAGAAAACATTTAGGACTATTACCCGTTCTGATAATCGGGAGAATAAATAAACGGTTTAATTACCGATAAGTGAATAGCTTAAGATCTCGCCGCTCGGCGCCCGTTATTCAGCGCTCAGCATCAGCCGCAATCGGCCCCCGCTGCCCCACACCTGACATTGCCAGGCGGTGCAACGTTGACTGATCTGGTTCATATAGGTCGCCCCCAGCGTCCCCAGCGGAACGCCGTTGCTCAGCTGAATTTGATTATCCCCGGTATTGACGTTGGCATGCAGCCCGGCGGAGACCAGAATCAGGTTCTTATTTTCGGCGTGGTAATATCCCAGCAACAGTGGGAATTGGCCATCTAATTTCCCCTGCCGCAATAATTGATTAACCTGCTTTAACAATGCTGACATTTGCGGCAGACGATGTTGTTGATTAGCCAGATGGTCTTGCAGCAACCCATTAAATAATGCGCGCAACAGCAATGCCGCCAATACGCCATTATCGCCGGCGCGCGTGACGTCCAGGCAATAGAATGCCAGGTCTTTTTCTGACAACGCGGCAATATCCAGCACCAGACCGGGATTTTCGCCCGTGGTTAACTGCCGATAGTTGATCCGGCAATGTGCAATGGTCTGCTGTACCGGCGGTTGCAGTTGTTTAAGCAGTTTGACGGCTTCGGAAGGGTTTTTGCTCAGCGCATCCCAATCCTGAAACAGCTCAACCTCTTCAATCGCCTGAGAGGTGAACATATTGGGGTATAAACACGCCAGCACCGCTTCACGCAGGCGATTGAGATCGGTCAGGGGCTTCAGCAGGACATCCTGTACGCCCAAGCGCAACACCTTGGCAATGTCGGCCATCTTGTCGGTGGCCGAGATCACCAGCACCGGGATCTGCCCCCCCTGCAAACGCAGGTGCTCAACGAATTCGATACCGCCCATTTCCGGCATCGCGAGATCGCACAGAATCAGATCGGGCTTGAAGTCATCGACGGCACTCAGCGCCTGCAAACCGTTGGTCGCCTCGCCGGTTTCAGCGCCCAGCGAGGTCAAATAACCGACCAGCACGGAACGAAAAACCTGTTCGTCCTCAACGATCAAGATGCGTTTGTGAGTGAGTGGTAATGCCATCAGCCGAGCCTCGTCCCTTTCCATAGTGTAATAGTGGCTCAAAAAGGTCACTTATGCTCGTCTGAATCAGACCGACCGCGCATTGCCAACCAAGAACCGAGAATTATCTATTTTTTATCAACGGCAACAACCGATCCAGTTGTTTTTCCACCGCCAGTAACCCTGCCTCGATCGCTTCATCGGCGCGGTGGAAATCCAGCGTCGAGATTTGCGGGCAAAAAGGTTGGATCAGCACGTCCGGCGGATCGCTCGCCATCCGGTTACGCTTCAGGCGATTTTCCAGCATCTGAATCGAGGTGCCCATAATCTCCATCGCCGTCGGCGCCGTCGTCGGTTTACGCTGTCGCATTCTGCCGACGCGCTCTCTCAGACGCCCGCGCCAGGTATCGGCAGGCGCATCGTCCGAACTTTCGTCCTCAATGCGTACCGAGAACAAATCCTGCTGCATCAGGTGCGCGTCATGCTGCAGATCGACCGCGATGACGATATCGGCACCCAGCGCCCGGCAGAGCGACACCGGCACCGGATTGACCACCGCGCCGTCCACCAGCCAATAGCCGTCGGCCCACACCGGCGCCAGCAGGCCAGGCATGCTGCAGGAAGCGCGCACCGCCTGATGAATATCGCCTTCGGTCAGCCACAGTTCGCGGCCGGTGCTGAGATTGGTCGTCACGGCGCCAAACTTCAGCGCGCATTCGGCAATATCGTTGATCTTCAACAGCTGTCCGACGGCGTTAAACACCCGATCGCCGCGCAACAGGCCACCACGCTGCCAGGAAAAGTCCATCAGACGAATCACGTCCCAATAGCTGAACGACCGTACCCACTGCTCCATCGCCGGCAGGCGATGGCTGGCGAACGCCGCGCCCACTAACGCACCGACAGAGCAGCCGGCAACGATATCGACCTCAATTCCCAGTTTCTTTAACGCATTGATCACGCCGATGTGCGCCCAGCCTTTAGCCGAGCCAGCTCCCAGCGCCAGTCCGATCTTGATTTGCCGCATAGCGCCATCCTCTCGGTAACAGGGGGTATCTGCTTTCAGGGTAGATTGTCACTGACGAATATTGTTAGGTAACATATGCGCTAAATTCATTTTCTGCCTCGTCTTCTCAGGAGTTATTTTGCCCGAATCATGCCCATGCGGCAGCGGACTGGCGTATAACGCATGCTGTGCCCCTTTTATCAGCGGCAACCAACCGGCGCCGACGCCCGGCCAGCTGATGCGTTCACGCTTCACCGCCTACGTGAATCATAACGTCGATTATCTGATCGCTACCTGGCACCCCGACTGCGGCGCCGAAGCCTGGCGCAATGCGATCGTCGACAGCTTTAAAAATACCGAATGGCTGGGCCTGACGATCGTGGAAGAGAAAACCGGCCATGAGCCGGACGAAGGCTTCGTCGAATTCATCGCCCGTTTTACCGATGGCGAAAGCGGCGAACCGCAGGCGATGCATGAGCGCTCGCGCTTCCTTCGTCGCGATCAACGTTGGTATTATATCGACGGCACCAAACCCCAGCCCGGCAGAAATGCGATTTGTCCCTGTGGCTCAGGGAAAAAATACAAGAAGTGCTGCGGGCGCTAGCCGGCCGGCGCTTCACGTTTACGCCTGCGCAGACAGGCCGTTCAGTATCAGACAGGATCCTCAAACCCATGCCACACCAAAATGTACAACGGAAAGTGTTACGCACCATCTGCCCGGACGCCAAAGGGCTGATCGCCAAGATCACCAACATCTGTTACAAGCACGAACTCAATATCGTTCAGAATAATGAGTTCGTCGATCACCGCACCGGGCGTTTCTTCATGCGTACCGAGCTGGAAGGCATTTTCAACGACAACACGCTGCTGGCCGATCTGGACAGCGCGCTGCCGGAAGGTTCGCTGCGCGAGCTGCACAGCACCGGGCGCCGTCGCATCGTGGTGCTGGTCACCAAAGAGGCCCACTGCCTGGGCGATCTGTTGATGAAAAGCGCCTATGGCGGCCTCGACGTTGAAATCGCCGCCGTGATCGGCAACCACGACACGCTGCAAACGCTGGTGGAACGTTTCGATATTCCTTTCCATCTGGTGAGCCACGAAGGCTTGACGCGTGAGCAACACGACCGCGAAATGACGGCCCAGATCGATCAATATCAGCCGGATTACGTGGTGCTGGCCAAATATATGCGCGTGCTGACCCCGGCCTTCGTGCAGCATTATCCGAATCAGGTGATCAACATTCACCATTCGTTCCTGCCGGCGTTTATCGGCGCGCGCCCTTATCACCAGGCCTATGAGCGCGGGGTAAAAATCATCGGCGCCACCGCCCACTACGTTAACGACAATCTCGACGAAGGCCCGATCATCATGCAGGACGTGATCCACGTCGATCACACCTATTCCGCCGAGGATATGATGCGCGCCGGGCGTGACGTAGAGAAAAATGTGCTCAGCCGCGCGCTGTATCAGGTGCTGGCACAGCGCGTCTTCGTCTACGGCAACCGCACCGTTATTCTGTAATCGCTCAATAAATCGGTGCATTTCGTTCAGGGATGCACCGCCAAGAATAAAAAAACGGCAAACGATTCATTTTCTGCATTTCAATGCTTTACACATCCGCTTCATTTGATATGATGCGCCCCGCTTACCGAGACAGCGCTCTCGCAAGCAAGGCCAGTTAAATAGCCATGTAATATGGTGGGGTTCCCGAGCGGCCAAAGGGAGCAGACTGTAAATCTGCCGTCACTGACTTCGAAGGTTCGAATCCTTCCCCCACCACCATCTTTTCGTTGCTGATACGCATTGGGTTAAAGCGAATCAGAAAGGGAAGGATAACGTGCTTTAGCGCGGCCCGAAGGGTGAGGAACGAAGTGACGAATAATCCTTCCCCCACCACCATCTTTTCTCCGCCAGGAGCGAAGAAGCAGTAAAGAAGCCGGCCAGGTTTCTTCCGGATAAAACCGGAGCAACAATTAGTAAATCCATGAATATCATGGTGGGGTTCCCGAGCGGCCAAAGGGAGCAGACTGTAAATCTGCCGTCACAGACTTCGAAGGTTCGAATCCTTCCCCCACCACCATCTCTTGCAAAAACTCCCTAAACCGACTTAAAGCACACCGCATCCATATTGCTCCGCACTGGGGAAGGATGAGAAGCTTCGACCAAGGTTCGAGTCTCACGCAGTGAGACAACGCGCTTCAGCGCGGCCCGCAGGGTGAGTCGCACAGCGACGAATCATCCTTCCCCCACCACCATCTCTTGCAGGACATTCTCAAATCGACTTAAAGCACATCGCACCCAATGCCCTCGTATCAATAAACTCAATTTATCCCCCCTTATTCCCCGCGTTCACCTCGATGTTTTATTTCCTCACTCCCAGCCGTAACTTGAACTCCGGCCGACAATTCGCTATACCACTGGCTTCTTTAGTGCAGTAAGGAACAGGTGGATGCGAAACAATATTTGCGTTTTTTGTGGTGCCAGCGAAGGCGTCAATCCCGCTTATGCCGAGCAGGCTCGTCAACTGGGGCAGCTGCTGGCCGCACAGGGGCGCCGTTTAATCTACGGCGGCGGCAAGAAAGGATTGATGGGGATCGTGGCAGATGCCGTGTTGGCGGCGGGCGGTGAAGCTGTCGGCATTATCCCCGAGCGCCTGGTTGAAGCGGAAACCGCGCATCGCGGCCTGACCGAACTGGAAGTGGTGCCTGATATGCATACGCGCAAAGCCCGTATGGCCGCGCTGGCGGACGGTTTTATCGCCCTGCCCGGCGGCATCGGCACGCTGGAAGAGCTGTTTGAAATCTGGACCTGGGGGCAAATCGGCTATCACAACAAGCCGGTCGGCCTGCTGAACGTTAACGGCTTCTACCGCCCGCTGAGCCAATTCCTCGAACACGTCGCCGATCAGGGCTTTATGCGCCACGACTATCTCGGCACCCTGCACATCAGTGAATCGGCGCAAACGCTGCTGCAACAGTTTGACGATTATCAACCCAAAAATTACGACCGCTGGGCGAAATAAACCCGCTGCGCAGCCAGCGGCCCTGCCGCTGTCTGCGTTACATTTCCCGCCAAACTCTGCTACTATCACAGCACATTTTTCTCGTGAAAACGGCACCGCTCATGAAGTTTGTCTCTTTTAATATCAATGGACTGCGCGCGCGTCCGCATCAGCTGGCGGCAATTATCGAACAGCACCAGCCCGACGTGATCGGCCTGCAAGAAACGAAAGTTCACGACGACATGTTCCCGCTGGAAGAAGTCAGCCAGCACGGCTATCACGTGTTCTATCACGGGCAAAAAGGCCATTACGGCGTAGCGCTGCTGACCAAAGCGGAGCCTCTGGCCGTGCGCCGCGGTTTCCCGACCGATGAAGAAGATGCGCAGCGTCGCATCATCATGGCCGATCTGGCGACGCCGCAGGGCACGCTGACGGTGATCAACGGCTACTTCCCGCAAGGTGAAAGCCGTGACCACCCGATCAAATTCCCGGCTAAAACACGCTTTTATCAGGATTTGCAAAACTACCTGGAGCAGCAGCTGTCGGCGGAATCCCCGGTGTTGATCATGGGTGACATGAACATCAGCCCGAGCGATTATGACATTGGCATCGGCGAAGACAGCCGTAAACGCTGGCTGCGCACCGGCAAGTGTTCCTTCCTGCCGGAAGAGCGCGAATGGATGGACCGCCTGCTGAACTGGGGCCTGGTAGACACCTATCGCCACGCCAATCCGGGGCGCAACGACGAATTCTCGTGGTTCGACTACCGTTCCAAAGGGTTCGACGACAACCGCGGCCTGCGTATCGATCTGCTGCTGGCCAGTACCCCGCTGGCTTCGCGCTGCATCGCCACCGGCATCGATTATCAAACCCGCGGTATGGAAAAACCTTCCGACCATGCGCCGGTCTGGGCGGAGTTTACGCTGTAACCCCATCACCCCGGCGCTCGCCGGGGTTTTACTCTGTGAAGCCAATGAAAATTATCGACGTGGTAGCCGCTATTCTGGAACAGAACGGCCACATTTTACTGGCCCAGCGCGGCACAGGCAGCGATCAGGCCGGTCTGTGGGAGTTTCCCGGCGGCAAGGTTGAAACGGGCGAAAGCCAGCCAGAAGCGCTGGCGCGCGAGCTGGATGAAGAATTGGGAATTTGCGCCCGTATCGGCGACTATGTGGGCAGCAATCAGTGGCAGCAAGGCGAACGCATCATCCGCCTGCACGCCTGGCAAGTCACGGCGTTCTCCGGTGAACTGCAACAACGCTGCCACTCGGCGTTGGTCTGGGTTACGCCGCAGCAGGCGCAGGAATACGCCCTGGCGCCCGCCTACGTTCCACTGCTGGCGGACTATATCGCCGCGCAAAGCGGTGCACGCTGAGCGCGGCGACAGGTTACATCGTCACTTCTTCAATCGCACCCAAATCAAGGGGTTGGTGCCGATGGTGTTAGGCTCACGCACGCACTGCAGCACTTCCCCTTCCACTTTAAGCACCGCGCCCTCGGAATAGTTTTGATTCTGGTAGACGCAACAGCGGTTGCAGGGCTGTGCCGGCGGTGGGTTGACGCCGCTTTTGGCCGTGCCCCAAATCTCCGGCGAAACCGGTAACACCACGTCCACATCGCCGCGATTGGCGACTGCCAGGCCGGAAAACATCAGGGCAGCGGCAGCCAATCCCCCACTGAGTCCACGCTTCATTCACTCTTCTCCTGCGCCTTGCCGGCGCTTTTCCTGCGTTTTTTGCCTCCGCTGGAGGGCGGCGGCGGCAATCCACGAAACGCCATGCTCGCCCGGCTCTGCTTAGCCTGATAAATCAGCTCTTGCAGCGTGCCGACCAACGGCTGCATAAAGTCCTGATAGCGGCAGGATTTCTCGCTGATTTGCGTCAGCGTGGCTTCCCAGTTGGCCGTCATATCAGGGCGCGCAGCAAGATCCGGCAGCGAGTGAATCAACGCGCGCCCGGTTTCGCTGGAGTGAATATAGCGTCCCTTCTTGTACAGAAACGCCCGCTTGAACAGCAATTCGATGATCCCCGCTCGCGTCGCTTCCGTTCCTAAACCATCGGTCGCCCGCAGGATTTTCTTTAACGCTTTATCTTGTACGAATCGCGCGATGCCGGTCATAGCCGACAGCAGACTGGCGTCGGTAAACGGCCGCGGCGGCTGCGTCTGGCGCTCCACCACTTCACCGCGTTCGCACAGCAGCTCATCGCCTTTGTCCACCACCGGCAGCGGTGCACCTTCGTTTTCCTCATCGCGCTCCTTGCTGCCCAACAGCGTGCGCCAGCCGGCTTCCGCCAGGAAACGCGCCTTGGCGATAAATTTGCCGCCGGCGATATCCAGCTCGATCACGCATTTGCGGAACACCGCATCCGGACAAAACTGCATCAGGTACTGGCGCGCCACCAGCCCATACACGTTCCGTTCATCCTGCGTCAAATTGACCTTGCCGGCGCGGGCGGTGGGAATGATGGCATGGTGCGCATCGACCTTTTTATCGTCCCAGCAGCGGTTGCGGCGATCGCTGTCGATCACCGGCTGCGGATACAGCTCGGGTTGGTGCACGCTGATGGCGTTCAGCACCGCGTGGCGGCCGGCAAAATGCTCTTCCGGCAGATAGCGGCAGTCGGAACGCGGATAGGTGATCAATTTGTGGGTTTCGTACAGCCGCTGGCAAACGTCCAGCACCTGTTGCGCGCTGAGGTTGTAGCGCCGGGCCGCCTCGATTTGCAGCGTGGAGAGCGAGAACGGCAGCGGTGCGGTATCTGATTCCCGTTTATCATTATAGGCCGTGACCAGGGCCGGCTGGCCCTCGATGCGCTTGACCACGTGTTCCGCCAACGGCCGGTGCAGCAAACGCCCTTCTTCATCCTGATAAGGTTCACAGGAGTCGCTGGGTTGCCACAGCGCCACAAAGCGTTCTTCTTTCGGCGTGACGATGTGCGCCTTAACCTCAAAGAAGTCTTTTGGCACGAAGTTTTCGATCTCTTCGTCGCGACGCACCACCAATCCGAGCACCGGCGTCTGCACCCTGCCCACCGACAGCACGCCGTCGTAACCGGCGTTGCGGCCCAACAGCGTATAGGCGCGGGTCATATTGATGCCGTACAGCCAGTCGGCGCGCGAACGCGCCAGCGCGGACACGCACAGCGGGATAAAGTCTCGGTTGTCGCGCAGGCGCTCGACCGCACGCTCCACCGCCTGCGGGTTGAGATCGTTGATCAGACAGCGGCGCACGTTCTGGCGCTTCTCCGCCGTCAAATCCAGGTAGTCCAGCACCTCATCCACCAGCAGTTGCCCTTCGCGATCCGGGTCACCGGCGTGAACCACTTCATCGGCTTCGAGCAGCAGCTTTTTAATCGCGTTGAGCTGTTTGCTGACCGAAGGCCGCGGCTGCAAGCGCCATTTTTCGGGGATGATCGGCAGATCCGCCAACGACCAGCGCGCATAGCGGCTGTCATAGGCGTCAGGCTGAGCCTGCTCCAGCAGGTGGCCGACGCACCAGGTCACCACGTCGTTGTTGCCACAGGCGATATAGCCGTCGCCTCGGCGATGCGGCTTGGGCAAGACGTCGGCAATGGCGCGCGCCAAACTCGGTTTCTCGGCTATGAACAGTCGCATTAATCACCGTTTTTCTGGCTGAACGTCATCAAGAATTCTCTTACTTCTGCATAGTTCCCACGGAAGACGATCCGCTGGGCTTTCTTTTCCAACTGATAGCAATACATCGGATCGTAGTACTGCTGCAACAGAGGCGCCAACCATTCGCGGTGCGCGTCGCCCTGGCCGCTGAGGCGCTGAGCCCGCAGCGCCGCCTCCAACCGCTGCGTCAGCTGCTGGAAGCGCTCCAGGCCCAAACGGCGGCGGATGGCGAACAGGCCGTGATGCAAATAGTCGTCGTACTGCCGCCAACCTTCTTCCACGCCATAGGCCTGTTCGAACTGTTCGCGCATACCGTCGATATATTCCGCCTGCAGGCGCGCCAGGCGAATGTCGAACGGATCGTCGATCACCGCCACCGGTGCCTGCTGCATGCCGTTGAACAACGGCAACGGCAGATTGTTGCTGCCGATGATCCGCCCTTCGTCTTCCAGCACCCAACGGCGGCTGCCACCATGCTGTTTTTTCAGCAATAACACAGCCAGACGATTCTCAAAATCTATCTGCGAGCTCTGTCCCGCCAGCGTTCGGCCAAAAGATGAACCGCGATGGCGCGCCGCGCCTTCCAGATCGACGCCGTCGGCCAGTTCGTTGACCAGCAGCGTCTTGCCGCTGCCGGTATTGCCGCCCACCAGGGCCATCGGCAATGCCGCGCTTTGCGTCAGTACACCGAGCAGATAATTGCGCAGTGCCTTATAACCGCCAGTGATACGCGGATAATCCACACCGGCCTCATGCAGCCATTGCTGCACCAGCTGCGAGCGCAGCCCGCCGCGGAAGCAGTAAATATAGCCTGCGGGCCGCTCTGCGCAGGCCGCCAGCCAGGCGGCGGTGCGCTGTTCGCGCAGTTTGCCGTTCACCAGACTGTGGCCAAGCGCGATCGCCGCTTGTTGACCATGCTGTTTATAGCAGGTACCGACCGCCTGCCGCTCGCTGTCGATCATCAGCGGCAAATTCACCGCCTGTGCAAAGGCGCCCTGCTGAAACTCAATCGGCGCGCGCACGTCAATCAGCGGCACGTCCTGCAAAAAAATGCGTTGATAATCGGCGCAGTCCGGTCTTCCTGGCATGTTGGACACTACACGACCTCGATTAGCGGCTTACCGGCTGATGCCACATGCAGCTCACCGATGGCCTCAAGCGTGATACCGTGCTGCTTGGCAATCGCCAGCACCTGCGCCTCCGACTCAGGCAATACCGCCAACAGCAAGCCGCCGGAGGTTTGCGGATCGCACAGCAGCTGGCGCTGCAAATCGCTCATCTCGCCCACCAGATGGCCATAGCTATCGAAGTTGCGCCCGGTGCCGCCCGGCACACAGCCTTCGGCAATATACGCCTCGACGTCCGGCAGCTTCGGCACCCGATCGAACCAGACCGTCGCCTGCAGACCGGAGCCCTGGCACACCTCGCTCAGGTGACCCAGCAGGCCAAAGCCGGTGATATCGGTCATCGCCGTGACGCCCGCCACCTCGGCAAAGTCGGCGCCCGGCTTGTTCAGGCGGCACATCACTTCCGTCGCCAGGCCCTGATGCTCAGGGCGCAGCTTGCTTTGCTTCTCGGCGGTCGTCAGCACGCCGATGCCCAGCGGTTTGGTCAGATAGAGTTTCGCACCGGCCTGTGCGGCGCTGTTTTTCTTCACCCGCTCGGTATTGACCACGCCGGTCACCGCCAGGCCGAAAATTGGTTCCGGCGCATCGATGGAATGGCCACCGGCCAGCGCGATGCCCGCCTGCTGGCAGGCGAAACGCCCGCCGTCGATCACCTGCTGCGCCACCTCCGGTGGCAGTTTGGCGATCGGCCAGCCAAGAATGGCGATCGCCATGATCGGTTTGCCGCCCATGGCGTACACGTCGCTGATGGCGTTTGCGGCCGCAATGCGGCCGAAATCGAACGGATCGTCGACGATCGGCATGAAGAAATCGGTGGTGCTGATGATGCCGACGCCGTTGCCGATGTCGTACACCGCCGCGTCGTCGCGGGTTTCATTGCCGACCAGCAGGCGCGGATCGACAAACTTTTCCCGCTCGCTGTGCAAGATGGTTTCGAGAACTTTCGGTGAGATTTTGCAGCCGCAGCCAGCGCCATGGCTGTACTGGGTTAAACGGATCGCTGGCGATGTCATAGTCCACTCCCTTCGGTAACGGCACTCAAGATATCATAGGGTAGCGCTTGCCGAGGGGATTGATAAGAGCGGGCCGCCGATATGCGAACGGCCTGCTCAGAAACCATGCAATTTTGCGGGGTTTGGCGCATTTTCGCCGCGCCCCGCGGGAGAAAACTCAGAAATAGCTGACGAAAGGCGCGCTGTCCGGCGGCGTCACCTTGGTGGCGGCCTTCAGCTGTGGCGTGCCCAGATAGAGGAAACCGACGATCTCATCCTGCTCGCGGCAGCCGAAGGCTTCGCGCACCAGCGCATGCTCGGTCCAGGCGCCGGTGCGCCAGATGCCGTTAAAGCCCTGCGCCAGCGCCGCCATCTGCATCGCCTGCACCGCGCAACCGGCGGAAACCACCTGCTCCCAGCGCGGCACCTTGGTCTCTTCAGTACAGTGGGCGATGACGGTGATGATCAGCGGTGCGCGGAACGGCGCCTTGGTGGCCTTTTCGATCGCCGCTTCGTCCAGTTGATCCTGCTTCGCCGCCGCCTGCAGCAGCTGGCTGAAGCGCTCCAGGCCCTGATTTTCGATCATCACGAAACGCCACGGCTGCAGCGCGCCGTGATCGGGCGCACGCAGGCCCGCGTTGATGATATTTTGACGCACTTCCCCCGCCGGCGCCGGTTCCGCCAGGCGCGAAGCCGAGCGGCGATTCAATAAAAGATCCAGAGCATCCATCGTAAACTCCTGATAACAATTTTCATTCCGGCCACGTTAACATAGCTAAACGACGAGTTACAGCCTCGGCGATAGCGTCTGCGTGCCACGATTTAAAGCTGACATTTACCCGGCCGCTCATTAGGATAGCGGAACATTCTCGACTCTTGTTGGAGAGCACATGCGCACATTGTGGCAAATTATTGCCGGCATTTTCCGGTGGACATGGCGTCTGCTGAATTTTATCAGGGAACTGATCCTTAACCTGTTCCTGGTCTTGCTGATCCTGGTTGGGGTCGGCATCTATCTGTCCTTCCAAAGTTCCTCCACCTCGACGGCCCCGGCGCGCGGCGCGCTGCTGGTTGACTTAAGCGGCGTGGTGGTCGATCAGCCTTCGGTAAACAACCGGGTGCGGCAATGGGGCCGCGAACTGTTGGGTGCCTCCAGCAGCCGCCTGCAGGAAAACTCGCTGTTCGACGTGGTGGACAGCATCCGCAAGGCCAAAGACGACAAAAACATTACCGGCATGGTGTTGCAGCTGAATGACTTCGCCGGCGCCGATCAACCGTCGCTGCGTTATATCGGTAAGGCACTGCGCGAGTTCCGCGACAGCGGCAAGCCGATCTTCGCCATCGGCGACAGCTACAACCAGACGCAATATTTCCTGGCCAGCTACGCCAACAAAATCTACCTGTCGCCGCAGGGCGCGGTCGATCTGCACGGTTTCGCCACCAACAACCTGTATTACAAGTCGTTGCTGGACATGCTTAAAGTCACCACCAATATCTTCCGCGTCGGCACCTATAAATCGGCGGTCGAGCCGCTGATCCGCGACGATATGTCCCCGGCGGCGCGCGAAGCGGACAGCCGCTGGATTGGCGGCCTGTGGCAGAACTATCTGGAAACCGTGGCGGCCAACCGCCAGCTGACGCCGCAGCAGCTGTTCCCGGGCGCTGCCGGCGTACTGAGCGGCCTGCAGGCGGCCGGTGGCGACACCGCCCGCTATGCGCTGGACAATAAGCTGGTGGACGAGCTGGCCTCGCGCACCGCGATCGAAAATCAGTTGGTCAAGGCCTTCGGCTGGGATAAACAGGCGAACGATTTCAACGCCACCAGCATCTACGACTACCAGCCGAAGCCGGACGCCAACCAGGGCGGTAAGATCGCCGTGGTGTTCGCCAACGGCGCCATCATGGACGGCCCGCAGACGCCGGGTAACGTCGGAGGTGACACAACCGCCGCCGAGCTGCGCCAGGCGCGCCTGGATCCGGCCATCAAGGCCGTGGTGTTCCGCGTCAACAGCCCGGGCGGCAGCGTCAGCGCATCCGAAGTGATCCGCTCCGAACTGGCCGCCGTGCGCGCCGCCGGCAAACCGGTGGTGGTGTCGATGGGCGGCATGGCCGCGTCGGGCGGCTACTGGGTTTCGACGCCGGCCGACTACATCATCGCCAGCCCGAGCACCCTGACCGGCTCCATCGGCATTTTCGGCATCATCAACACCTACGAGAAAACCCTGGATACGCTGGGCGTGCACACCGACGGCGTGGCGACCTCGCCGCTGGCCGACATTGCGGTCACCAAGGCATTGCCGCAAGAGTTCTCGCAGATGATGCAGCTGAACATCGAAAACGGGTATAAGAACTTCCTCGATTTGGTCGCCAAATCGCGCAAGATGACCCCGCAGCAGGTTGACCAAATCGCGCAAGGCCACGTCTGGCTCGGCAGCGACGCCAAGGCCAACGGCCTGGTCGATCAATTGGGCGATTTCGACGACGCGGTGAAGAAAGCCGCCGAGCTGGCGAAGCTGCAGCAGTGGCAGCTCGACTGGTTCGTCGATACCCCAAGCCTGAGCGATATGGTGCTCAGCCAGTTCGGCGTTTCCATTCACGCCATGCTGCCGGCGGCGATTCAGGCCATGCTGCCCGCCCCGCTGGCCTCGGTCGCCAACGCGGTGAAAGAACAGCCGGGCTTGTTCAATAACCTGAACGATCCGCAAAACCGTTATGCGATCTGTCTGACCTGCGGAGAAGTCCGCTAACAAATAATTCTGCAGCCCGGCCATCGCCGGGCTTTTTTTCTGCCGCCATGCCCCTATAATTCAGCCCATCTTATCTTTGTTAAAATCATGACCATGCAAAAGAAATCCATTTACGTCGCCTACACCGGCGGCACCATCGGCATGCAGCGTTCCGATCACGGCTATATCCCGGTTTCCGGCCACCTGCAGCGCCAGCTGGCGCTGATGCCCGAATTCCATCGCCCGGAAATGCCGGATTTCACCATTCATGAATATGCGCCATTGATCGACTCTTCGGACATGACGCCGGAAGATTGGCAGCACATCGCCGACGACATCAAACAGAACTACGATCGCTACGACGGCTTCGTGATCCTGCACGGTACCGACACCATGGCGTTCACCGCATCGGCGCTCTCCTTCATGCTGGAACACCTGGCTAAACCGGTGATCGTCACCGGTTCGCAGATTCCGCTGGCGGAGCTGCGCTCCGATGGCCAGACCAACCTGCTCAACGCGCTGTATCTGGCGGCTAACCATCCGGTGAACGAAGTCAGCCTGTTCTTCAACAATAAGCTGTTCCGCGGCAACCGCACCACCAAAGCGCACGCCGACGGCTTTGACGCCTTCGCCTCCCCGAATCTGCCGCCGCTGCTGGAAGCCGGCATTCACATTCGTCGCCAGCACGGCATCGACAGCCCGGCTTGCAACGGCGCGCTGCGGGTGCACGACATCACGCCGCAGCCGATCGGCGTGGTCACCATCTATCCGGGCATTTCCGGCGCGGTGGTGCGCAACTTCCTGTTGCAACCGGTCAAGGCGCTGATCCTGCGCTCCTACGGCGTCGGTAACGCGCCGCAAAAGGCCGAGCTGATCGACGAGTTGCGTGCGGCCTCCGAACGCGGCATCGTGGTGGTCAACCTGACGCAGTGCATCTCCGGGCGCGTCAATATGGAAGGCTACGCCACCGGTAACGCGCTGGCGCACGCCGGGGTGATCAGCGGTTTCGACATGACGGTGGAAGCCGCCTTGACCAAGCTGCACTACCTGCTGAGCCAGCCGCTGACGCCGGAACAAATCCGCGCCCTGATGCAGCAAGACCTGCGCGGCGAACTGAGCATCAACGGTTAACCTACTGATCTTTGGAGCGGCGATGAAAACGGCCCTGTTGTTGATCGATCTGCAAAACGATTTCTGCCCCGGCGGCGCGCTGGCGGTCACGGCGGGCGATACCGTCATCCCGGTTGCCAATCAGGCGATCGCCGCCTGTTTGGCGCGTGGCGAGCCGGTCGTGGCCAGCCAGGACTGGCACCCCGCCAATCACCGCAGCTTTGCGGTGAATTCCCATGCACCGGTCGGCACCCTTGGCGAGCTGGAGAGCCTGCCGCAGGTGTGGTGGCCGGTGCACTGCGTGCAAGGGAGCCACGGTGCCGATTTTCACCCCCTGCTGCAACGGCAACACATCAATGCCGTCTTTCGCAAAGGGCAGGATACGGATATCGACAGCTACAGCGCCTTCTTCGATAACGGCCACCGTGCGCAGACCGAACTGCACGGCTGGTTGCAATCGCAGGGCGTCCAGCGGCTGGCAATCATGGGCCTGGCGACCGACTACTGCGTCAAGTTCAGCGTGCTGGATGCGCTGGCTGCCGGCTATCCAACGCAGGTGATCGTCGACGGCTGCCGCGGCGTGAATCTGCAGCCGGACGACAGCGAGCGGGCGCTGCAGGACATGGCGCGCGCCGGTGCACAACTGGTTACCCTGTCACAATTCCTCGCCAACTAAATCCTCCGGGGCGCCACCGGCGCCCTCTCTGCGCGGCGGCGAAAATATCGACGCCGCTCACAATACCGCCCTTCTTCTTCCCCAACGGCTTGTGACCGGCAGGCGCTTTTGCTGTTATGGCTGCGACGCTTTTGGCGTCAATCGGTTATACGCATCCGGGGCCCGCTGAGCCCGGCTTTATTGTGACCGCCTCTGGCGGTACGGTCGGCCTTGCCGACCCAAGGAGAAAGACATGAAAATAACCCGAAAACTGCTGCCTTTACTGGCGGCGGTGCAGTTGGCTATGGCCGGCGCAGGCACGGCTCAGGCCGCTTATCTCTCCGTCGGCTACTTCAACGGCGGCGGCGACGTCACCGCCGGCCCCGGTGGCGACATCGACAAGCTGGACGTCACGCAAATCACCCACCTCAACTATTCGTTCGGCCTGATCTACAACGGCGAGAAAGACGAAGCCAATGCGGCGCTGAAAGACCCCGCTCGCCGCCACCAGATCTACCTGTCGCCGAAGGTAACGGCCGATCTGCAACGGCTGCCGGTGCTGCGCAAACAGAACCCCGAGCTGAAAGTGCTGCTGTCGGTCGGCGGCTGGGGCTCACGGGGCTTCTCCGCCGCTGCGGCGACTGCGGAAAACCGGGCGATATTCATCCGCTCCGCGCTGCAGGTGATCGCACAGTATCAGCTGGATGGTATCGATCTGGACTGGGAATATACGGTGAACGGCGCCTGGGGGCTGGTGGAAAGCCAACCGGCAGACCGCGACAACTTCACCCTGCTGCTGAAAGAGCTTCACCAGGCGCTGGGTAAAGGCAAGCTGTTAACCATCGCCGTCGGGGCCAACGTCAAAAGCCCGCAGGAATGGGTCGATGTGAAAAGCATTGCCCCTTACCTCGACTACATCAATCTGATGACCTACGACATGGCTTACGGCACGCAGTATTTCAATGCCAACCTGTACGATTCAAAGCGTTGGCCAACCGTGGCGGCCGCCGACCGTTACAGCGCCGATTTCGTGGTAAAGAATTATCTGGCTGCCGGACTGAAACCGGCACAGATGAACCTGGGCATCGGTTTCTACGGCCGGGTACCGAAGCGGGCGACCGAGGCGGGCATCGACTGGGACCAGCCGGACGCCGCCAAACATCCGGTGACGCAGCCATACTTCAGCACGCGCGAAACCGCCCTGTTCAACGCGCTGGGGCTGGATCTCAGCAAAGACACCTACTTTAAATACCACGATATCGTCAGCAAATTGCTCAACGATCCGCAGCATCGTTTTCGCGAGCACTGGGATGACGACGCCAAGGTACCTTACCTGACGCTGCAATCCGCCGCAGGCAAACCGCTGTTCGCCATCTCCTACGAGAACCCGCGTTCGGTGGCCATCAAGGCCGAGTACATCAAAAGCCAGGGATTGGGAGGGGCGATGTTCTGGGAGTACGGCGCGGACGATAACAACCGGCTGGCGCAGCAGCTGGCGGAATCGCTGGGTATCAAGGGCGAAAAACAGTGAACCGACGGGGCGATGGCGTCATCGCCCCGCTTTAGGGCAACCTTACTGCGGTTTGAGTTTGGCCAGCGGCTCGGCAACGAACTGCTGTTTCAGCTCTTGCTTGCTCTTCATCACGATCTGCCCGTCGGTGCCGATGCTCATGTGCTGCGGATCGACGTTGTTCATCGACTGCCACAGCATCACCGCCTGCAGGCTGTTTTCTTTTTGCTCCGGCGTCAGCGCCACGCCATCCGGCCATTTGCCCAGCTCAACCGCCTGTACCAGGCGCTGGTATATCTCGGGCGTCATCGCCGCAATCAGATCTTTCACGTCCATCAGAGCCCTTCTCGCTTACGGATGAATAATTAGCTGAATCGATTTTGTTGGTTAAATTACCACTTAGCCGGCCGTTTGGTCGCCATTTTCGCCATCGGTGAAACTCAGCGAGGCGGAGTTGACGCAATAGCGGTCGCCGGTCGGCTGCGGGCCATCGGGGAAAACGTGCCCCAGGTGCGCGTCGCAATGACCGCAGCGGATTTCAACACGGTGCATATTATGTGAATTATCATCAAGATAACGGATTGCATCGGCGGAAACCGGCTCATAAAAGCTCGGCCAGCCGCAACCGGAATCGTATTTGGTTTCGGAATAGAACAGCGGCTGGTTACAGCACAGGCAATGGTACACGCCCTCGCGCTTGTTGTGCAGCAATTTGCCGCTGAACGGCGCTTCGGTGCCGCGCTGTTGCGTCACATAACGTTGGATTTCATTCAGTTCCGTGACCGGATGACCGGGGGTTGTCTCTTTAGCCATTTGTGCTTATCTCTGAATGTGGATAATGTCAACGAAAACAATGATTAATAATAACAAAAAATTAACACCGCTGCAGGGGTTTTTGGCCTAAACTGTAGCCCATAAAGGCCACGTCACGATGATATGTGATAGCGATCACACTTCTTGCGTATGCTGACTTTATACTTGGCGGCTTGTCCCCATATAACGGATGAGGCCGAGCGCAAATGGACTGTGCAATAAGCGTGCAAAACCACCCTTCCGGTTTGACTTGCCGCAAGAATTGACACGATTCCGCTTGACGCTGGGTAAGGTTTTTGTAATTTTACAACCAACCTTTTATTCACTAACAAATAGCTGGTGGAATATATGACTATCAAAGTAGGTATCAACGGTTTTGGCCGTATCGGTCGCATTGTTTTCCGTGCTGCTCAAGAGCGTTCTGACATCGAGATCGTTGCAATCAACGACCTGTTGGACGCAGAGTACATGGCTTACATGCTGAAGTATGACTCTACTCACGGCCGTTTCAACGGTACGGTAGAAGTTAAAGACGGCCACCTGGTTGTTAACGGCAAAACCATCCGTGTTACCGCAGAGAAAGACCCGGCTAACCTGAAGTGGAACGAAGTGGGTGTTGACGTGGTTGCTGAAGCGACCGGTATCTTCCTGACCGACGAAACCGCACGTAAACACATCACCGCTGGCGCTAAAAAAGTCGTTCTGACTGGCCCATCCAAAGATGCGACCCCAATGTTCGTGCGTGGCGCCAACTTTGACAAATATGCCGGCCAGGACATCGTGTCCAACGCCTCTTGCACCACCAACTGCCTGGCGCCACTGGCTAAAGTCATCAACGACAACTTCGGTATCGTTGAAGGCCTGATGACCACCGTTCACGCGACCACCGCCACTCAGAAAACCGTTGATGGCCCGTCCCACAAAGACTGGCGCGGCGGCCGCGGCGCATCCCAGAACATCATCCCTTCTTCTACCGGCGCAGCGAAAGCGGTTGGCGTTGTTCTGCCAGAACTGAAAGGCAAACTGACCGGTATGGCGTTCCGCGTACCGACGCCTAACGTATCCGTTGTTGACCTGACCGTGCGTCTGGAAAAAGCGGCTACCTACGAAGAAATCAAGAAAGCCATCAAAGATGCCGCTGAAGGTTCTATGAAAGGCGTTCTGGGCTACGTTGAAGACGACGTGGTTTCCACCGATTTCAACGGCGAAGTGCTGACTTCCGTGTTCGATGCCAAAGCCGGTATCGCACTGAACGACAACTTCGTGAAACTGGTTTCCTGGTACGACAACGAAACCGGTTATTCCAACAAGGTTCTGGACCTGATCGCTCACATCTCCAAGTAATGGCATGATGTTAAGCTGATAATGAGGGCGACATTTTTGTCGCCCTTTTTTATTCCTAACTTAAAACCACGTCCTGTGGACGTGGTTATCGACTCGGTTTTGGCTCTGCCTGTAAAAACCTGC